>JAISOY010000035.1 GCA_031275285.1 Bacteroidales bacterium
TCACTTAGCAGGGCTGGTGCCCGCTTCCGGAAGGTCAGGCCTTCCCGGTGTAACACCACTGTATGAGAAGGTAAACAGAAAAAGCAATAATGTGAGCTAATTATGAACATCTACTTATACATATAAATTTGTATCAATTTAAGCTCTTTCTTCCTGGGAATCATAACTGAAAAATAATAGATATTATTCTTATAAATCAATGATTATCAATAGATTGAATAAATATTTAATCCATTTATTTTATTGATAATTAATCTTTTAACTAAATAATCAGAGAATAGTATCAACTACTGATTCGCATTTATTATTAATATTGTACCTGATTAAATGTAAGGGTTGGCAAAAAGGATTAGAAAATTAATATTTTTGAGCAATTGTTAAAAAAATAAAATATGAAAATACTATTGTTGTTCGTCATATTTTGTGCATATAACGTATCATTTGCACAGGAAATAGAGAAAATCGAAATTCCCAAACCGTCAGGTTATAATAAAAATTTGAAGCTCTCAGAAATTGCTTCGAAAATTGACTATATACCTTTGGAAACAAATGCTAAAGCATTACTTTCGGATCATGCTTCAAGTACCTTAAGTAAAGATTTTATATTTACTGTGCAGGGAGGAGCCTTACTACAATTTCAAAGGAATGGAAAATTTCTCAGGCAAATCAATCTGATTGGGAAAGGACCTGCTGAGTGTTATGTGCGGCATTATACGTTCGATGAAAAAAATCAGGTCATTTATATCTATAACCATTATGTTCATAATATCCTGGTATTTGGTTTTGACGGAAAATATCAAAAAACAATACGCGACCCATTTGATAAAATTGAAGGCGGCCGGGTAGAGTACATGCATTGTGATCAGAAAAACGGAAATAGTATCTTATTTTTTGATAATACCGATGGGAAGATGCAATATAAATATGCAGTCATGGATCGGGAAGGAAAAATTTTACATCACGAACTTAATTACGATCAATATACATTAAAGAAAAGAATATTGGAAAGTAATATCCTTCCTCCGCAGTTTTACACGTATCAGGATAATATTCATTACTGGCACTATTATAACGATACTGTTTTTCGTATCAACGCTGATTACAAATGTGTACCAAAGTATGTTATCCGGATCCCGGACAGGCTGACTCTTGAGGAAGCTATGAAAACCGGCGCTTTTATAACTCCCTATTCCGAGTTGGGGAATAAAAATACAATAAATAGTATCTATGAAAATAATTTGTTTCTATTCATCACTTATTCAGCAAATATTTTTAATCGTGACCGGATAAAACACTACTGGGCATTATATGATAAACAGAATAATAAATTAATCAATGATATTCATCCTGAATTCATTAATGATCTGGATGGTGGATTAAATATACGACACTTCTACAATGATGGCTCCTATATGTGGAACATGCTTCAACCAATAGATTTAAAAGAAAAATTAACAGCTTCTCATTTTGCAAAATCGAAGGCATTGTATCCCGACCAGCAAAGAAAGCTTAAATCATTGATTGACCGGCTTGATGTAGAAGACAATCCTGTATTGATCATTATCACCTTAAAATAAACTATTATGACGGATCCTTCAATATTTTCAGCCCTTGCTTAATATTATTAACTTTGATTATTGCAGGATCATTTTTTTGTTACATGCGATTCGAAGTGTCAATGACTTTGCGACAACAATTTATAAAAATCGACTGGTTTGACATACAGGATATTACAAATTTCAAAACCATTTAATGTCAGGTGTCCTGATTTCGAAGAGATTTATTTTTATTAATATTGCACACCATATTGTATTACTTTTTTAGTGATGAAATTATATCTTATTGGCTTCAGGAAAAAATCCCGAGGAGTGTTCGTATCTGATTGTAAAGAGAAACAAACATTCATTCCCCTACAGCAAAAAAGGTGAAAAACAAAATTTTCTTATATGTTGGATTAGGACTGTTGTTTGCTGCCATAATGATCAGGTGGTCGGGTGTTTCACCAGCATTTTGGTTTCCTGTTTTTATAACAGCCATCATTTTTAAAGCCATTTTTTTAATCAACCTATTCCGTTCCAAAGATTTTAAAATGAGTTTATGGTTGATATTGATCATTATTGGAGTGGTACTCATTCTTATTTCTCTGTTATTTAAGTATATTTTCCAACTTCCTTTACTCCGTGATGTTTTATTTTATAGCGCTATAATGTTGAAACTAACAGGCCTTATTTTAATGATTACCGGGAAAATTACATCAAAGTCTAAAAATAAATCTTTTTGAGTTAGAAAATCAGTTTTGATTTTCCACTGGATAAGTCAAAATGCAATATTTATAAAAAACTGCTTGCTATATCCTAATTCTCTCTTCCCCCTGCTGTTCTCATGATACAAATCCATTTTTAAGATCCTTTATATCTGTAAATTGAGAAACCCGGCTTCGGGTAAAGTTTCTATTGCTGCTGTATGAAAAGTCGATTTGATGCTTTCAAATTGAGACCGGGTATAATAAATAGCTAACATATGAAATTTTAATTTCAATCCAAACAAATTAGCCCATTGCCTTTTTCTGGATATTTCGACTTAATCGCTGTTAATCAGGCATATTTTTGATTAATTCAACAGTGGGCACGGTGAAAAATAAATATAAGTTTCATAAAAAATACTTTAATATTGAAAAAATATATGCATCATTTCACCCCCACTTTTTTTTGAAGTGTATTATAAATAATAAAACATCCGAAATGAACCAAAAAGAAATAAATCGCTTATTGTCTGATTATTTTGCAGGCACTGCGAGTCCTGAACAAAAGGAATCGATACTATCCTGGTTGCGGGAATCTAAGGAGAATGAAATATATTATCAGGAATGCAGTGAAGTATGGGCATTATCACATATGTCTGCATTTACCGATGCGAAAGAGTCGGCTCATTTGGATGTTTTAAGTAAGATCATTTATCAACAGGAAACGCAGAAAAGAAAACTATGGATAAGAACTGCCTGGGGGGCAGCGGCAGCTATAACGATTCTGTTTGTTTCTCTTTATTCGATTCTGTTTCTTAACCGGCAGGAAAATATACAACCTGGCATTTATACGGAACTTATTGTTCCTAACGGATCCCGGTTAAAGCTTTATTTGCCCGATAGCTCTGTTGTTTGGCTGAATGCCGGAAGCAACATGAAATATGATAATGATTTTGGGACAGACAATCGTATCGTTGTTTTAGACGGAGAAGCTTTTTTTGAAATAAAATCAGACAGTTTAAAGCCGTTTGTTATAAAGACAAAAGAAATGGATGCTGTGGTCACAGGAACGACTTTGGCTGTGAAAGCGTATGAAAATGATCCGAAAACTGAGATTACCCTGTTGGAAGGAAAAGTCCGGGTAAACCATCATCAACCGGATATAGAATCTATTGTTTTACAACCTAATGAACAGTTGAGCTACCTCAGCCATACAAATAAGGTCACACTGAATAAAGTGGATGCTGTAAAGTATACCGGCTGGATCAATGATAAAATATTTTTTGCGGATGAATCATTCGATTTGATAGCACGACAGCTTGAGCGTGCCTATGATATTACGATCATCAATAAATCTGAAAAATTAAAGTCCGAAAAATTTTACGGATCGTTCAATAAGTCTTCCGGAATCCAACATATCCTGGAAGTGATAGATATCAATAACAGATTTCGATGGTCTTTTAAGAATGACACTTTAACAATCATCAATAAATAAAAATGCCTATGAAAAGAGAATGTAAAAAATTTGACGAGGAGATGATGGAAAATGAAATTCAAAAATTGTAGTACATTAATTATGGAAAAAATAAAGAAAACAATCAAAAAGATCAAGTTATTATGTTTACTATTTCTTGTTTCACATAATATCTTGGCCTATCAATCTGCAAAATTAACTTTAGACCTGCAGGATGTCAGTATTCAGAAAGTTTTTGAGATAATTGAAAATCAGAGTGATTTTTTGTTTATGGTCAGAAGTTCAGATGTTGACCTGAACCAAAAAATATCGATAAAAGCTAAGAACCAATCTGTTTTGGAAATATTGGATAAGGTTCTGACCCCCCGGGATATTAAATATACATCAAGGGACAATCATATCATTATATACAAAGATGAAAATTCAGCCGACCGGAAAAACGTTAAGAGTCAACCGGGTATAAAGGTTACCGGGACTGTTTCCGACGAAACCGGTGAAACCATGCCCGGGGTCAATGTTATTGTCCGTGGAACGACACAGGGTACCAATACCGACATCAATGGTGAGTACTCCATTACAGTTCCGAGTGATACCTCTGTACTCCAGTTTAGTTTTATGGGTTACCATCCACAGGAAATTATTGTGGGGAATAAACGTATCCTGGCCGTTGTGTTGAAAGAAGAGGCTGCTGAAATTGATGAAGTAACCATCATTGCGTTCGGGACACAGAAGAAAGAGAGCGTAATTGGAGCTATCTCCACCATAGCGCCGGAAGATCTGAAGGTTCCCAGCAGCAACCTGACAAATTCCCTGGCAGGAAGGGTGGCCGGTCTGATATCTTACCAACGGAGCGGGGAGCCCGGTCAGGACAATGCGGAATTCTTCATCCGTGGGGTAATGACTTTCGGCTATAAAGTAGACCCGTTGATCCTGATAGATAATGTGGAGGTGACGACTACCGACCTGGCAAGGATACAGGCAGATGATATCGCCAGTTTCAGTATTATGAAAGATGCAACAGCTACGGCATTGTATGGTGCTCGTGGCGCCAATGGCGTTATCCTTGTTACAACCAAATCAGGGAGGGAAGGACCTGCAAAAATCAACATCCGGTTTGAAAACTCCATTTCACAACCGACCAAAGATCTTGAATTTGCAGATCCTATTACGTTTATGAAGCTACACAATGAAGCCGCATTGACGAGAAATCCCCTGGCGCCTTTACCCTATCATCAGAGTAAAATTGACAATACCATTGCCGGATTGAATTCTTATGTTTATCCTGCCACGGATTGGAAAGAATCATTGATGAAAAATCATACCATGAACCAACGGGTGAATGTCAGTGTTTCCGGAGGAGGAAAAATTGCACGTTATTTTGTATCCGGCGGGTTCACTAATGATAATGGGATATTGAAAGTGGACGGAAGTAATAATTTCAACAATAATATCAAATTGCGTACATACAGCCTGCGTTCAAATGTAAATATCGATCTGACCAAATCAACAGAACTGATTGTTCGTTTGAACGGGTCTTTTGATGATTATGTAGGTCCGTTACATGGGGGTAAAACCATGTACAATATGATTGTACGAAGCAATCCTGTATTATTTCCTGCATACTTTCCAGAATCTCAGGATCCTTTGGTGCAACACATCATGTTCGGGAATGCAGAACATGAGAGTGGGAACCTTTACCTGAATCCTTATGCAGAAATGGTAAGGGGTTATAAGGAGTATTCCAGGTCGAAAATGCTGGCGCAAATTGAGATCAACCAGAATCTCGATTTCCTGCTTGAAGGACTCTCCATGAGGGCCATGCTGAATACAAACAGGGAATCATACTTCGATGTTTCCCGTTATTATAATCCTTTTTATTATGCGGCACATTCATATGACAGGGCAACGAATGAGTACAAATTGCGGATCCTTAATGAAGACAAAGGTTCCCAGTCACTTTCATATTCTGAAGGTCCGAAAGAGGTAAGTTCCGTTTTCTATATGGAAGCTGCAGTTAATTATAACCGTTCTTTTGCCGAAAAACATGCCATCAGCGGATTGCTGGTATACACTATGCGACAATTGCTCGAGGCCAATGCCGGGGATTTACAGTTATCTCTCCCTTCACGTAACCTGGGGCTTGCAGGAAGGGCCACCTATTCATATGATAGCCGGTATTTTGCCGAATTCAATTTCGGCTACAACGGATCGGAACGTTTCCATAAATCGCACAGGTTCGGTTTTTTCCCGTCGGTAGGATTAGCGTGGAGCATTTCTAATGAACGGTTTTGGGAAAGTATGAAAAATACAATCACTACCTTACGGTTAAGAGGGACTTATGGTTTGGTCGGGAACGATGCTATCGGAGAGAAGAAGGATCGGTTCTACTACCTTTCCATGGTTAGCCAGGGAACAGGAGCAAAATTCGGGACCGATTATAATTACTCCAAGAATGGGATAGTGGTGGACAGGTATGGAAATAATGATATTACCTGGGAAATATCTAAGAAAGGCAATATAGCCCTGGAAATCGGATTATATAATAAATTGAAAATAGAAGCCGAATATTTTCAGGAATACAGGAAAAATATATTGATGAGCCGTGCCGATATCCCGGCATCTATGGGATTGGCCGCAGCCATCAAAGCCAATGTGGGAGAGGCTTCAGGGAGAGGAGTGGATCTGTCTGCTGATTATTCACATTCATTCAATAGTAATTTTTGGATACAGGGTCGTGGAAATTTTACTTATGCGACCAATGAATATGAGGTATATGAAGAACCGGAATATGACGAACCCTGGAGATCAAGGGTGGGGCACCCACTAAAGCAGGAATGGTTGTATATCGGTGAACGATTATTTGTTGATGAGTACGAGGTAGCCAATTCACCCACCCAATTCGGTGATTATATGGCAGGAGACATTAAATATCGTGATGTGAATGGTGACGGACGAATCACTGAAGCAGACAGGGTTCCGGCAGGTTATCCTACAGTTCCTGAGATATCTTATGGATTTGGGGTATCTACCGGCTTTAAAAACTGGGATTTCAGTGTCTTTTTTCAGGGAACGGCACGGGAATCATTCCGGATCGGAGTATCCGATACTGCGCCGTTTTTGGATAACTATAACTTTAAGTTTGACAACATTTCTTACTCTTCGAACAATCAATTGCTGAAAGCTTATGCCGACAGCCACTGGTCGGAAGACAACCGGGATTTGTTTGCCTTATGGCCACGTTTAAGCACAACGGCAATTTCTAATAATACCCAACAGACTACATGGTATCAAAGAAACGGGAGTTTCCTCCGTTTGAAACAAGTGGAATTGGGTTATTCGTTCTCCCGTCTTGCGCAAAAATTTAAAATGAGTAATTTGCGTTTATATGTGAATGCTACTAACCTGTTTTGTTGGAGTAAGTTTAAGATCTGGGATCCGGAAATGGCTTCAGAAGGTCTTGGATATCCTATCCAACGTGTCTTCAATGTGGGACTGTATGTTTCATTTAATTAAAAATTGGTGAAAATGAAAAAAAATTCAAAATATATCAGAAAAATTATTCTGTTTGTTGCTCTCTTTTCTGTAGCAACTGCCTGTGATTATCTGGATGTTGTTCCCGACAATATCCCCACAGTTGAAGAAAATTTTAATATGCGGGTGTCTGCAGAAAGGTATCTGTTTACCTGTTTCAGGCATCTTCCGGCACATGGGGAGATTTCCAATGACCCGGCTATCTCCGCGGGTGATGAATATTGGTACCTGTATCCCTATATTACTTCTACCGGGGCAAATGCAGCGACATCCATTGCCCGGGGATTACAAAATGCCACATCGCCTTATATGGATTTCTGGAATAACGCTATTGGAGGATCCAACCCGTTTCAGGGAATCAGGGACTGTAATATATTTCTGGAAAATATAGGGCGGGTTCCCGATATGGAAGATACCGAAAAGAAAAGATGGAGTGCTGAAGTAAAATTCCTGAAAGCATATTATCATTTCTGGTTGTTTCGGATGTATGGTCCGATACCGTTGATGAAAGAAAACCTGCCGATCTCGGCAGATGTAAATGAAGTAAAAGTATACAGGGAACCGGTCGACGACTGTGTGAATTATATAGTTGAACTTTTAGACGAGGCTGTGAATGACCTTCCGGAAAGAATAGACTATGAGGCAACTGAATTAGGAAGAATTACCCAGCCGATTTGCTTGTCATTTAAAGCGCTTGTTCTGGTAACAGCGGCAAGCCCATTGTTCAACGGTGGTAGCAGTGATTATGCAAATATCGTTGACAACAGGGGAATTCACTTATTTAATGCTGAACCTGATCCCGGTAAATGGATACGGGCTGCGAATGCTTGTGCCGAAGCCGTTGCACTCTGCGAGTCGAATTTTAGACTATATACATACACAAGCTCCGGAATAGGGAAAAGGGAACCTTCTGATTCTACCAAGACATTAATTGCAATCCGTACTGCCGTTACAGAAAGGTGGAACGGGGAAGTAATCTGGGCCAATACGCAGAGTACCGGAACATCTCCCCAGTATAATGCTACCCCTTACGGAGTGATGTTGAGTAAGGTTCCCGGAACATTGCAGAATCAAAGTACACAGGGAAAATATTCTCCTCCGGTAAAGATCGCTGAGATGTTTTATTCCCGGAACGGATTACCTATCGATGAGGATAAAACATATAATTACAGCGGTAGGTTTGGTTTTAGGCAGGCTGTTGATGCCGAACGGTATTATCTACAACCCGGTTATACCACTATAGGTCTTCATTTTGACAGGGAGCCGAGGTTTTATGCTAACCTGGCCTTTGATGGTGGCTTATGGTTCGGACAGGGAGCCAATGATGATAAAGATCAATACCTGATCCAGTGTAAGGCAGAGCAATTACAAGTGCCGCCTACAACCGCCAGGACAAATGTTACCGGATACTGGCCGAAAAAATTGGTCAATCATGAAAGCCAACCGTCAACCACCACAGGAAGCAATACTTATACACTGAGAACATATCCGTGGCCGGTAATGCGGCTGGCCGATCTTTATCTTCTGTATGCGGAAGCGTTAAATGAGGCTTACGGGCCACAGGGAGATCCCAGTGGTATAACAGATGAAAGTTCTCCTTATACATGGCTGAATAAAGTAAGGCAACGGGCAGGAATACCTTCAATCGGTGAGGCATGGGACAATTATGCAATCAATCCTAATAAATATAAGCAAAAAGAAACCCTGAGGGAAATCATCCAGCAGGAACGGTTAATAGAATTATCTTTTGAAGGACATCGTTTCTGGGATCTCAGAAGATGGAGACTTGCACATATAGAACTCAATAAGCCGATTACCGGTTGGGATTACCAGCAAAAAACCAATGAATATTATTACAGGCAACGTGTATTATATAATCAGTCTTTTATGATCCGGGATTATTTCTGGCCCATCAGGGAAAGCGAGTTGCTGGTAAACAGGAATTTAGTACAAAATTATGGATATTAATCATGTAAAGTCATTGAACATGAAAACGGTAAAATCACTGTATATAATGTCTGTCATCTTCTTGTTGACAGTTTTTCAGGCATGCAAAGAGGAGGAGTATTCTCCTCTGAATAAAGGAGGATCAGCTCCTGCTAAAGTTTCCGACGTGAAAATCGCTCCATTGCCGGGAGCCGCCCGTATCAGTTATCAGGTACCTGATGATAAGAATTTCCTGTATGTGAAAGCTGAAGCCGAAATTCGTCCGGGTGTGATAAGAGAGATTAAAGCATCTTATTATACCAGCGAATTGGTTATAGATGGTTTTAGTGATACCACGGAATTTGTGGTCCGGTTATACTCTGTAGGAAGAAATGATATGGTGTCGGAACCGGAGATCGTGACAGTGGTACCGAAAACGCCACCTGTTTTTTCCGTTTTTGAATCTTTAAAGGAAACCATTGTTGAAACTTTCGGCGGAATTAAGTTTGAGATGGATAATCCGTCCGGAGCGGAAGTCCGGATATATGTCAATACAACTGATTCTTTGGGGAACATGGTTCCGGCTGAAATATTTTATACCTCAGCAGCCACCGACCGGTTCAGTGTCAGAGGGTACGATACGGATGCGAGGCCATTCAGTATTTATGTGCAGGATCGTTGGGGCAATACGTCCGGGACATATGAAAATATATTCCATCCGTTACTTGAGAAAAAACTGGACAAAACAAAATTCAGGTCTACTCCGCTTACAGGCGATATGAATGATATCATTCAGCAAAATCGTCCGATCACCAACCTGTGGGATGACGCCTTGACCGACGCTACCATGTACCAGACCAATTCAGGGATAAAGAGTCTGCCACATACATTTACCATCGATTTAGGAGTAAAGGCTTATCTGTCAAGGGTGGTAACACATGGACGGGTAAGTACTAACGCTGGTTTCCTGTATAATGCCGGTATGCCCCAGCAATGGGAGATATACGGATCGACGGATCCCAATCCTGACGGAAGCCTTGATGAATCATGGATCCCTTTGAGGGAAGGACCCTGTGTTTCTTTTAAACCTTCCGGTCTGCCTCTCGGAGAAGTTTCTGATGATGACTATCAACGTCAATTGAACGGGGAAGAGTTTGAATTTGACAGAAGCGATATACTGGTAAGGTATATCCGGTTCAGTATCAATTCTGCCTGGGGAGGGCTTAGTACCTCTTTCTTCAATATGACGGAAATTACATTATTTGGAAATGTTGAAGAAGAAATTCAATAAATTGTGATTTGCTTGTTAAAAAGAAATAATATGAAGAATTTATTTAAATATGGAATTCAACAGTCATTATCAAAATATTTTTTGATGACCTGTGTATTGGCAATTACCTGTATGGCTTCCTGCGATAATATGAAGGATAATTATGAGGAATATATTGAAGGAGGTGAGATCATTTATCCTGGAAAGGCCGATTCTATTGAAGTTCATCCCGGAAAAAACAGGGTTGAACTGCAATGGGTACTTAAGTCGGATCCTTCCATAACATCTGCGATGATTTATTGGAATAATAAAGAGAAATCCCGTGAAGTACCTATTTTGCGTACTCCTGGAACGGCAGATACTATAAAGGTTTTGTTGGAAGATATGGAAGAACAGACTTATACTTTTGAGGTATATACATTTGATCGCGATAAAAACAAATCTGTAGCTTCGGAGGTGATTGGTGCCGTATATGGAGACAAATACCGTAGTACTTTGTTGAACAGGGCTATACGAAAATTGGATTTAACCGAAGAAGGCGATATTGAAATTATCTGGGAGTCACCGGATAACGGTACAATTGCTGAGGAATTGATCTATACCGATACAAATGGGAAGAAGGATACTGTAAGCTTTATAGCCTCAATGGATACTATTCTGCTTAAAAATTTTAATTTCTCTGAAAATATCTGGTTATCTACTGTTTTCCTTCCTGATTCTTTGGCTATCGATACTTTTAAGGTGGCATTTCAACAAATAGCATTGAATGTGGTAGAAACACCGGCAGAAGTAGTTCGGTCCGGTTTCTCCGTAAAAAACCTGCCTGGAGATAAGAATGAGCCTAATGCAACAGCTAATTCTCTTTCTCAGATCTGGACAAATGCTTACAATACAGATGGCACCCCGTTTATATCCAAAGCATGGGCGCTTACCGCATGCAATGATCTTTGGACTTTCCCCTATTGGTTTACCATAGATATGGGACAGGCTTATGATTTGTCGTCGTTTACCTTATGGCAAAGAGGAGCGACCCACTTATATGTCAACAATAATCCGAAAAAATTTGAAATATGGGGAGCGTTGGAAGTGGATGAAAATTATAATCCTGCGGAAAACGGCAATGTATTTGACAGTAACTGGATTTTGCTGGAATCATGCGAGATCATAAAACCTGCACAGGCATCTTTGTATGCAACAGAAGCCGCCAAGGGACACCAGTTTGACCTGCGGGTGAACGGGGAAACAAAAAAAGTGAGGTATTTACGGATCAAAATGATCGATATCTGGGCCGAAGACAGTCCGAGTTCGGTCTGTACCGTCGTGAAAAAAAGAACCTATGTCAATATTGCTTCCATACGTTTGGATGCCGTACAAAGAGTAGTACAACTTCAATAGGTTTAAATGCTGAAATAACCCAAGGTATACTTTGGAAATGATCGATATCTTGGGTTATTTGGTTATTATAAGGAAAACATTAGAATTGCATCGATTCAAAACAAAAACATATATGTATTGTTTTTAAGTAATATCAATAAATTAATGTCGCATATAATAAATGTAATCAGTTTAATAAATGCAACTTATAAAAACAATTAATAGCACTGAGTGCTTAAAATAAATCAAATCAATTATTTCAAATTTTTATCCATGAAAAAAATCATTTTATCAGTCCTGTTTTTATCCATTGTTTTTACATGTTTTCCTCAATCCATAGACAAAAAACTGTTTTCAAAAAAATACATAAATTCAACCATTCTGAAAGTTACTGACTGGCAACTCAAGAATCCGAAACACAATCCGCGTGATTGGACAAACGGGGCTTTTTATGCCGGGGTATTTGCTGCCTGGGAAACCACCAGATCAAAGGATATTTACCAGGCCATGATGAATATGGGCAATGAAGTAAAATGGCAACCCTACAGGCGTTGGTACCATGCTGATGATATTGCTATCTGCCAGATGTACATCGATATGTACCGTATCGAAAAAAAGCAGGAAATGATTCAACCTACCATAGATACCCTGCAGCTTTTCCTGGACAGGCCTTATCCGACAAAGGGCAAAGTGGATGTCATTAAATGGTGGTGGTGCGATGCATTGTTCATGGCTCCTCCCGTATTGGTAAAATTGGGTATCACCACAGGAAATGATGAGTACCTGAAGAAAAATGACGAATACTTTAAAGAGTGTTATGATTTATTGTACAACAAAGAAGAGGATTTATTTGCCCGTGACCTGAATTATGTGATCAAAAATGACGGGAAAGACAGGTGGGAAGCCAATGGCAAAAAGATATTCTGGTCACGCGGGAATGGCTGGGTTATGGGTGGATTGGCACGTATACTTGCCGAACTTCCTAAAGATTATCCCCAACGGCCTTTTTACGAAAACCTGTTTAAAGAAATGGCAGCTAAGTTGATATCCATACAACAGCCTGACGGGCTGTGGCGGGCCAGTTTGCTCGATCCTGATTCATATCCGGGAGGTGAAGTCAGCGGTTCCGGATTCTTTTGCTATGCATTGGCATGGGGGATCAATAACAAGTTGTTGGATAAAGCCACCTATCTGCCTGCTGTAGAAAGAGCCTGGGTCGCCCTTAACAGTTGTGTCAATGAAGAAGGCAGGGTTGGTTGGGTACAACCGATCGGCGGTGATCCCCGTAGAAATTTCAAAGCCGAAAGTTGGGAAGTATACGGAACCGGAGCTTTCCTGTTGGCAGCGAGTGAAGTGATCAAACTGAAACGATAGATTTCAATCATTTATTAAAATATTTATTCGTTCGAAAACCATGAAAATATATCATAATTTATTAATCGGATTTATCTTATTCCTTTTTTCCGGAACCCTTTCGGGTCAGAATTATCCGCCCCTTGATAATCAGAAAATTGACGGATATAAAGGTATCTGGTTTACATTGGGACAATTCTCCGAATATGGAGATAAATATTCGGGCGGGATGGCCACATATACTGCTAAACATATTCCGTTGGCCATCTATTCGCCTGAAGTCCAAAAGACCTTTTTTGTTTACGGAGGGATTGCAGAGGACAGGAAGACATCTGCAGATGATCCCAACCGGAAAGGAAAAACCTATGGTAATTATTTATTATGTATGGCAGGTTGCTATGATCATAAAACGAAAACGGTCACTAAGCCTACTGTCGTATATGACAAAAGAGGCGTTTTTGATCCTCATGACAATCCGGCTATTTCCATGGATGCGGATGGATATGTCTGGGTATTTGTCAGTGGAAGGGGGAGAGGACGTCCCGGTTTTGCTTATAAGAGCCGGCAACCCTATAGTGTTGATGCTTTCGACCAGATTGTAGAGGACGAAATGACTTATCCGCAACCCAAATACATAAAAGGAAAAGGTTTTTTGCACCTGTTCACCAAATATATGGGTACACGCCTGTTATATTTTAATACAAGTCCCGACGGATACACATGGACAGAACATCAACAGCTGGCAGCGATAAAACGTCCGGGAGATAAGAACGGCGGTCATTACCAGATCAGCGGACAGTTAGGAGAGAAAATCGTTTTCTTTTTTAACTGGCACCCTAACGGAAATGTAGATCGCCGTACCAATATCTACTATATGCAGACAACCGATTTCGGCAAAACGTGGACCAAAGTGGATGGTACTCCTGTATCCATACCGGTTACCGATTTGAACAGTTCCACTTTGCTTAAGGAATTTTTCAGCAAAGATGAAAATGTGTATATTAAAGATGTGGCTTTTGATGAAAAGGGAAATCCAATGGCACTGTATGTTTCCGGGAAAGGACATCAGCCCGGGCCTAAAAACGGACTGAAAGACTGGCAGGTAATTTACTGGAACGGGAAAGAATGGGAGAATCATAAGATCACCACTTCCGACCATAATTATGATACAGGCAGTATCTGGGCTACAGGGGAAAAATGGACTGTGATCGGTCCTACGGAAAACAGTCCGCAGGCTTGGGGTTGTGGAGGAGAATTAGTGATTTGGGAAAGTACGGATAAGGGTAAAACCTGGAAACGTACCAAACAGATCACCAAAAATAGTCCCCGTAATCATAATTATATACGGAAAGTGGTCAATGGCGTCGATCCTTTTACATATTTCTGGGCCGACGGAAATCCGGACGAACCCAGCAAGTCCCAGATGTTTTTTGGAGACAGTAAGGGTAATGTATGGCAATTTCCCTATGTGATGACAGCCGAACAACAGAAACCTGTAAAGGGACAGGTAAAAAAATAAATACTTTGTTTTAGAATAATTGAGTGGTGGGTTAGATCGATTTTTCAATATGGTTGTGAAATATTTATTTATGTATATGGGTCTGCAAAACGATCGACCCGCCCCCAGTTGTTGAATGGCCGGCTTCGTACTATGAGGTTTTTATTTTCGAAATAGACCAGCCAGGTGAAAATCAATTTTAAAATATGATCCATAAATAAAAATTCCTATGTCATTAAAACAACTTATCCAAAAATCACTGTTTTTCTTTTTCCTTTTTTCATCTTTTCCTCTTTTTGCCCAAAAAGAGGAGGCAAAATACTGGAATACAGGTACCCCTATGGTTCCATTCAGATTGCCACCCCCTCCGGTTGGCTACACTCCTGAATATATCGACCTTAATGGTGACGGAAAGCCGGATGCGATCAAATCGGTTACATCCAACGGTTATCCCATTCTCTGGATAGATGATGACGGTGACATGAAAAAAGGCGACCTGGAAGGCGATACGGATAATGACTGTCTGCTCATCGACAGGAACAAAGACGGCAAATTCGGTTCCTGGGGCGACCTGGTCATAGATTGGGTGGATACTGATAATGACGGGAAAGCGGATCTCCAGGTAGTGGTGGAATATCCCGATAGTGTTCAAGGGACGGTTTGGCCAAATGGGCATTATATGTGGGTATTGGATACCGACCATGACCAGGTATTCAATTATATCGACTGGAACACGATGAAACTACGTAACTGGGACCGCGTGGAAACCTCCAATTTCTATACCGATTACAGCGGTAATACCGCCTTTTTGAAGATACATGCTTATACCAATGGGATGGATGATCTTCGTTTGAACTGGGAAAATCCTTTCCTTTTCTATGATTATGACGGTGATGGAAGATCGGAAGTCGCCATCCGTTTGTGTGACTCACCACGCAAAATTGAAGGGGAGATCGATGGAAAAACCACCCAAAAAGTAAAATTAAGCGGTAAGATCGACTGGGTTTCATTGGCTGTCGATATGGATAATGACAACGGTCCGGGTAACGACTTTGACTTCGACTTCACCATCAGTTTCCGTGGTCCCGGATTCGATTATATGGACCAGGTGCACAAAATACCCAACCTGAGGGGACTGCCCGAATCGGACAAATATTTTATGGATCCCCGCTTCCGCCAGTTGGAAGAGTTGATCTATCCCGATCACGATGCGGCAAAAAAGATGATCTTCAAAGGAGAGTGGAAGCAAATATACTTTGTATATGATGAAGATGATGACTGTAAGAGATGGGAACGTGTAGAGCTGCTCGAACCAAGGGACCCTTTCCTGATAGGTACGCGTAAGGAAGGAATTGACAATCATCCCCAGGCCGATGCTGCCGGTGACAGGGGTGAGTGGGACCTTGATGCCTCAGGCGGCGGTAAGTTGTACCTTGGTAATTTTGATGGTCGGTTACACCTGTTGGGCGCTGAATGGGGCTGCTGGCGTATCGACCAGAATGCCACAGCCTATCAGGGTTATGACCGTCACTGGCTGAACAAGACACCTCAGAAATTCTCCACTGTCAAATATACGGACAAGGACAATAACGGTTTCTTTGATTTTATCGAATACGACCTTGACGGCGACCAGGTTTTCGAACAGACGGTGGACCTGAAGAAGCTGGGTATAGATGACCGTTGTGAAGAGATCGATATTTCCGGCTATGAATACTCCGATTTTATTGCTTTAAAACGGAAGATGGCCGATAATATGTGGTCCAATGCCTTACTTGCGGAGAAAGTGGCTAAACATTATAACCTGAATGTCAGCTGGTATGCCAAGTTACATGAATCATTGTCCGTATATGAAAAGTATACCAACGGATAC
>JAISOY010000036.1 GCA_031275285.1 Bacteroidales bacterium
GCGAGACGTTTCGCTTTTATCTGTTCGCCAATACTCCGGTAGAAGCTTTCTTTCGTTCTCATAAGTCAATTCTATCGTATTTCGGACGGAATGTCAATATAATTGACGTGAAAACCGAATTTTCTCATTTTTGTTGGTAAATTATATTGACAATGGCATAATATTTCGTTATATTTGACAATTATAATGACATTATGTGAAGGGCATAATGTCGATTCCGTTGTTATTCCATGATGCTGGTAGTCGTGGGAGAGGAGTAGATTATGAAAAATCAACACCATGTTGTTCCCAATTCCAAAGGGGGATGGGATGTAAAGCTGGCCGGAGCCGCAAAAGCAAGCGCCCATGCGGAAACCAAACAGGCGGCAGTTGACCTGGGCAGGGCCATGAGCCGTCATCAAGGGACTGAATTTGTCATCCATGGTAAAGATGGGAAAATTCAGCAGAGCGATAGTCACGGAAACGACCCGTTTCCGCCCAGGGGGTAAAAACATGGCAGATTGTAACGCCGAATTTAAGACTTTTTTAGATGCCATTCAGTTAAGCAAAACCAAAGTGGCCGATCTGCGCCGATCCAGGAGTGCTAAGGTTCGGCGGGGGCTCAGCATATCTCGTCTTCCGCTCTTGCTCTTGATCTCCAGAGTAGGCTTTCGCGAAAACATGGATAAATTGATCATAGGCCCTTTGACAAACGCTCGCCATCGGCGGTATCGTAAATAAAGAGGTAATCTGTAAATCACGGAACAAAATAGTCTATATTTCCTTCGAAATGCCTTTGCTTCTGAGCAAAAATGTTTAATTGCAAACCTGGAATCTTCGGATAGGATTGCCCATAACGGAGATAAGGGTGAGGTTAATGAAAGATATTTCATTGATTTTTTAACCAAGTATTTACCAAACAGGTATACTGTCGAAAAAGCAATGATCATTGACTCTGAAGGAAGCGTAAGCCATTCTATTGACATTGTAGTTTTTGATAGACAATACACCCCAACATTACTGGACAATAACAAGCACCGCTATGTTCCTGCAGAGGCTGTTTATGCTATATTTGAATGTAAACCCACCATTAATAAAGGGTATCTTGAATATACAGCAGAGAAAATCCTGTCCGTCAGAAGATTAAAGCGTACCTCAGTTGATATTGTACATGCGGGAGGAGTGTATCCGGCCAAGAAACACTTTGATATAATAGGGGGAATTCTTGCATTGCGAGTTGATTGGGAGGACGATTTCGGTATAACTTTTCAGAAAAACCATAAAACGCTAACCGGCGATAAACGTGTTGATTGTGGATTTGCCGCTGAAGGGGCAAGTTTTGATATTTTTGCAGATGTTGACAGTTTTGTTTATACTTTTGGGCCAAAGGAAAACTCTTTGGCATATTTTGTGTTTCGATTATTATGGAAGCTTCAATCATTGGCAACGGTTCCTGCTGTTGATTGGATGGCATATGCAAACACTTTGAGTGAATAAAAGGAGATTAATATGTTTGATTATAGTGATGCAATTGATGCTTTTTGGGATGAAAAAGTAAGGCTAAGTACAGTTTTTAAAGAAAAGCTGTATAATCATAGAAAAGCAAACCGAGATCGACTTATTTCCCGGGTGCCGGAAACACTTGGCATAACTATTACCGAATCCTGTTTTAAGCCACAAGGGTCTATGGCCATGCAAACAATAATTCAAACACGTTTTTCTGATGAGGAATACGATATTGATGATGGGATAGTCTTTGAAAAAGAAGATCTTAAAAACGATGATGGGGAATATTTCTCCACGGAATACATAAGGGAAAAAATCAAAGAAACTTTAAAAGATGGCAGATTCTGCAAGCAGCCAAAATTGTGTAAAAACTGTGTCAGAGTCTTTTATTCTGAAGAAGATGAAGAAAAACATCACGTCGATTTTCCAATATACCGAAAATATAATAACGATAATGATGATATTGTCAGAGAGCTTGCGAATGAGGAAGAATGGATAGAATCAGATCCAACACAGGTTAATACCTGGTTTAATGACGAGATTGAATCAAGGAACAAGCAGAAAACAGGGAAAGGCAGTCAATTACGAGTTCTCATTCAGTTATTAAAACGGTTTGTACGGAGTCGCCAGAATTGGGATATGCCCAATGGCATGAAATTAACAATGCTTGCCACGGAATGTCAAAATACTTTTTATGACAGGACCGATCGGGCATTTCGGGAATTGTTGCTAAATATTAATTCTCGGCTTAAAATATCAAAAACAATCAGGAATCTTGCTCACCCGGATGAGCCCACAATCACAAAGACTAACAATGATACCAATGTTAATAATCTAAAAGACAAGATTGAGATGGCCATTGATAAATTGATTGCACTGGATGCTTCTGACTGTGACATAAAGCAAGCAAGGTCTGTTTGGGATTGGATATTCATGGGTGATGGATTTTTTGATGATTTTGATGAAAAGCGTACTGATTCTTCCGAGGGCATTGCTTCTTCTTCATCCAGATATCCTGTTGAACATCGAGGAGGGGGAAGATTTGGATGAAAAAGAATCCTTTTTATCTCGCCGGCGCGAAGACGCATTGATAAAAATTGAGTATTATTTATCACGAGCTGGTAGATATTTACAACTAACTGATGTCGAAAAAAAGGGATTAGATGTATGGAGAACCGAATATACTAACTCTGATAAGACTTGGGAAATACATATTATTTTCCCAGAATTTTATCCAGATGAACTTCCAAAAATAAGGGTAACTAATTTTGAAAATTTATTCTTGAAAAATCCCCATGTTGAGGATGATGGGTATTTATGTATAATTCCTGATTCCTCAAGTTTTGATAGTGAAGATAT
>JAISOY010000037.1 GCA_031275285.1 Bacteroidales bacterium
GGAAATGGTCGAAACGATGCCCGGATATGGCGTTGGTTTTTCACAGCCCATTATCGATATGGTGATGGATCAGATTGCAGGGGCACATAGCGATTTAGCCATAAAAATCTACGGTGAAGATATGACCGAAAGCCGCCGCATAGCCGAGCAGGTGAAAAAAATTGTCGAGGGTGTGGATGGTGCTGCCGATGTCGGTATTATGGAAGAGCCTTTTTTACCACAACTTCAGATTGTTGCCGACCGGGATAAAATCGCTCAATACGGACTGAACATCGCCGATGTTGCCGAGTTGATAGAGGTGGCCATCGGTGGCAAAGCTATTTCTCAGGTATTTATAGGAAGCAGGGTGTATGATGTGATTTGCCGTTATAATGAAATATCACGCGATACACCTGAAAAAATAGGGGCTTTAATGCTTACTTCGGGTTCAGGGACAATGATCCCCCTCTCGACCGTGGCACAGATCAAAACCACAACAGGACCAAGCATGATCTCCCGCGAGATGAACCAGCGTTTTGTAACCGTGCGTGTGAATCTACGGGGACGGGACCTGACTTCATTCTTCAAAGAGGCCCAATCAAAAATAGAGGAAGAGATAAAATACGACCATTCCAAATTTCAATTTCACTGGGCCGGGCAGTTGGAGAACCAACACCGGGCTTACAGCCGCCTTGCTGTAATCATGCCTATAACACTGGCTGTGATGTTCCTCCTTTTGTTCTTTACTTTCGGAAAATTCCGTCAGGCAGGATTACTTATCGGAATGTTACCGCTTGCCGTTTTCGGAGGTATGCTGGCATTGGTAGTACGTGGGATGACCTTTAATGTATCGTCGGCAGTAGGATTTATTGCCCTGTTCGGACTCTCGATCCAGAACGGAGTAATCATGTTATCCCATATTAATGTATTGAGGCAAAGGGGTCAGGGACTAAAACAGGCAGTTATTGAAGGTGCATCGCACCGGTTAAGGCCAATGATGATGACTGCTACGGTAGCTATTCTCGGACTGTTGCCCGCCTCGCTTGCAACAGGTATAGGTTCGGATGTTCAGCGTCCTTTGGCTACCGTAATTGTTTACGGATTGCTCTTTGCCACGATATTTACACTTTTTATACTCCCTACCCTGTATTATGCTATGGAGAGACGATGTGAAAAGAATGGAACTTTACCACCAAAAGAAGAATGATATGAAAAACATATTAATAGTGTTTCAGATAACAGCCCTGTTACATATGGGGCTGTCGACCAATGGCCAGCAAATTACGCCGATCACCTACCATGATTATATGGAAAAGGTGACGGCAGGTAATATTGAATATGCTGCAGAGAAACTGAACGTGGATATTTCGGAAGCAGAAATTGTAGCGGCTAAAGTTTTCAATGATCCTGTCCTTGCCGTCTCATACTATAACAACAGTAACTGGGATATAGAAATGGGATATGGAGGTGAAATCGAGTTAAGCAAAACATTCTCCTTTGGAAGCCGGAAAGCCGGGATCAATCTGGCCAAAAGTGAAAAGGCTCTGACAGAAGCCCTGTTAGCTGATTATTTCAGGAATCTGCGCACTTATGCCACCATATCTTATCTGGAAGCATTGATGCAACATGAGTTACACAAGGTAAAAAAGGACTCCTATACAAATATCCGGCAATTGTCCGTAAGTGATAGCATTCGATTGGCTTTAGGGCAAATCATGGAGATAGATGCCATACAAAGTCGTCTGGAAGCCGACATTCTGCAAAATGAGCTCCTACAATCGGAAACGGAATTGTACCATGCTTTTTCCGGTTTAAATCTGGTAACCGGAACGTCGGGAATAGATACGCTTTTACAACCGAATGCTACTTTATACATGCCTCCCCGGGATTTCATCCTAAGTAATCTGGTTTCTACAGCTTTGGAAAACCGAACGGATCTTGTAGCCGCTTTGAGAAATAAAGAAGTGGCATCACGTGCATTAACAGTAGCCCGCCGCGAACGGAATCCGGAAATCGACTTATCCCTGTCTGCCAACCGGAATGCCAGGGTACATAATGAAGAGGCCCCTGCCCCTGCTTTCACCGGATATGCAGCGGGCATTGCCGTCCCTCTGAAATTTTCCGGATTCAACAAAGGAAATATCCAGGCCGCCCGCATACGGGAACAACAGGCCGAGATCCAGTATCAGCAGATAGAATTGCAGATACAAACAGAAGTCATGCAGTCCTACCGCCGTTATCAATCCTTATCCGAACAGGTGAAACGTTATGAAAACAGGTTGCTGAATGATGCCCGGAAAGTAATCGATGGAAAAATATTCAGCTATAACCGTGGCGAGATCTCCCTGCTTGAAGTACTGGATGCTCAACGTACCTATAATGATGTTCAGGCACAATATATCGAAACCTTATTCAATCATGTCACTGCATTGGTAGAATTGGAAAGGGATGCCGGAATATGGGATATTGAGTTGTAAATGAATGTATGAAACTATTGATAGGTTAAATGTTCATTGTCCTTTTTGCATTAAGGCTTATTGTATCAATAACATTAAGCCTTAATGTATTTATAATATGAGTAATACAACATTACGAATGCACGCTGTTTCTGGTATGATATCATACCAGAAACATGCCATCAGGCAATTTAAGAAGTAACCTGTAAAACACCCTTGATTTCGACAAGTCTATTTTTGAAAAATCTTTTTATTTTTCCCATTACCGCCATGCCTCTTCTCAGAAGCAGCACTCCGCAAAAGAGGTCGGCATTCCACCCGCGTTGAACGGCATAGTGTTCGGCGATCTCTGTAATTGTGTTTATCGATGCCGATATGGATTGCATCTGCCTGATAATCCCCCCGCGGCTCAATTTACGGCGGAAAACTATTCGGTTGGTGTCAATAAGCGCAAACTCCCAACGTTCTTCCTCTTTATGAAAAAAGACATTGGTCAGGTTGTAGTCATTATTCAGTATTCCTGCCTCGTGTTGCCGAATCGTAAATTCTGCAAAATCGGAAAGTACTTCTGATTTCAATGCACCTTGATAGTTCTCGACTTCTTTCAGAAGCGGATATGGCAGAAATGCAGAAACAAAATAGCCCGTATGAAAAAATCCATTCCTGGATATCTCTATATAAGCTACCGGTTCAGCAGTATTGAACCCCATCTCCTTGAGTCTGAATCCGTATACGTATGAACGCTTTGCTTTATTCATCTTGAAAAAAGTATAAATGAAGCAATTGGCCAAAGTCGGCCTTTTATAGCGTTTGACCACTAAAGTTGTCCCGTTTACCGTTACTTTTTTAACGGTATTACGGTCATTTTTATACAAAACGTCCCATTCATAGGTTTCATCAGGAATTTTCCGGACAAAGTCAGCCAGATATTCGTATTTCGGGTTAATAACTATTCTCATATCATACTTGTTTTATTATGGTTGACCTTCGATAAAGCATTCCCAATGATTGTCATACCATAAATAAAGAGACACATAGTTGACACCTATATCGCTGAATAACAAACCACTGTAATTCTTCCGTAATATTTCAATACACTGGATCTTATTGACTAACTGTTGTTCAATTTCAATTTTATGTAACATACGATTAGAATATAATGAAGTCTTTCAGATATAAAAATATTCTCTGTTCCGGCAGAGGGATTCGAACCCTCAACCTGCCGTATCCTTGCGGATACAGCCGCTCTACCTTATTGAGCTACACCGAAATATTCCTGAGAAATCTCTTCCTCTATTTTTTTCTATACGGCTATTTTCTATCAGACTGTTTTAAATAGGTTGATCATCCCCTCTTTTCAGAATACAAATATTTATAAAAAATCGACTTTGTCTTTGCTTAATGAACCGAACCGGATTTTTTAGGCGCCGAAGTGAAAAATACGCTACCTAAAGTAGTTTCGGAAATGAAAAAATATAAAGAATGATTACGGATAACAGGAATTGTCATATCATAAAACAGAAACATACTGTTAATATTCATTTTACTGAATAATAGACAGATAACCCTTCGTTTTATTAAGTCTTAAAATTCTATTTCTACCAAAAACCTAATTTAACAGTCAATAGTTTCAGATATGTTTTCGTTGATTTTCGAGTGTTTTTCTTTAGACGAAGATTATTTTCTGTCCAGATACTGACAAAATATTATTCAGATATATCCGGATAATATCAAATGTAAGGTATCAATATTTCACAAAGGCTATTCTACTTCCTCCAGCACCTTCTTATTAAAAGGATTCATTTTGATAAAATCCCTGTTGATAGGATAAGCTGCCATCACATCAGCCGGGAAAGGTTTCATCAGCTTGTTTATCTTCTCGTTTGACAAACCATGATCCATCCACATTTCTTCGTCTTCCACATTCAGAATTAAAGGCATCCGTTGCGGTTCCTCCCCTCCGTTATGTATCTCTCCTGTGAATCTGTTTGCTTCTGTTGTAATAATAGAATATGTATAGAATGTGTCTCCGGTTTCTTTATCGTACCAGCTATCATATATTCCGCCGAATGAAAATATCTCCTCTGTCTTTAAATAAATATAATAAGGAATGGTTTCTGTACCTTCATGGTGATATTCAAAATATCCGGTTGAAGGAATGATACAACGCTTCGACTTGATCGGGTTTCGGAATGAAAGTTTGTGGAAGATCGTTTCCGATCTTGCATTATAAGTCATTTTTCTGATCTCGAATGCATTCTTTTCATCCTTTGACCAGAATGGAATCAAACCCCATTTCATCATTTTCATCTCCGGTTTTTCTGTTATGACAATACAATCCGGATTGGTAAATGCAGAAATATGGTATTTTTCCTCTAATGTTTCCCGGTATGTCTCTATCAGATCCGTTTTACGTCCGTATCTTACTGCTAATTCCCGGGCCTTTTTACTCATTGAGTTATGAAAACACATAATTATACTTTATTGTGTGACAATATTTGACAACATACCCGAAAACTAAGGAAAAGAAGATCCCGGTTCATATAAATAATCTTGCTATTTTCTGCTCCCTGAAGGAGCAATTTTAAATAATGAGTCACGATTTTTCTATTATCTACATTAGTCTTCTGTTTTGACCATTTCGGATAGTAAAACTGTATGTTTTACTAATACTTATTGTGTAATCCTTATACCAATTCTCCTATTCATGAAGGTTCATTTCGCCTTTGTCAATTATATTTTTTTGATAAAAGAAGTTGATGAATCCAACAATTAGGAGTATACCCGAAATAATAAATAACAGAACTTCAAACATCCGGTTGGGTAGATCCAGTAAATTTCTGATACTTAGTGCAGCTACCAGAAAATACATGGATGTTCTTAAAAAGGCCAGAAAAGTTGTCTGGTTAGCCAGTCTCGTTCTCTGTATGGCAAGCTTATCCCGTAAAAATGTTTCACTACCTGTTAGAATATTATCAGTCTCCATTATATCAACCATTTATTTTTGGTATCTTTTAATGTATCTGATGCAGATGATGGAGTGATATATCTTTAAAAGCACTGCTATTACAGATACAAACAACATATTTATCCTTCTTTTCTTATTTCAGTTCACCTACTGTTCCTTTTTTGGAGCTGAATTCCCGGCAAGAAGTTACAACATCATTTCTTTACCGGAATACTTTTTTATCATCCCACAAACTGCAGGCATACCCGATCTTATTCTTACCGTATTATTTATAATATCTTCCCGGGCCAATCTTCACGGATAACCAAGGAATCTTCTACGACTACAGTTCCGATTATCCTTTTGCAAAGATACCTATTCATATAGCATTTCTGTTTGATTGGTCATTGACGGATCAAACACAATGCAATTACTTCAAAACCGCATTTTTTGTTTTCTTATCGGCTTTCCATATCCGATATTGGATATCATATCCTTCCGGTGCATAGATAACAATAGGCAATCTGCTGTTATACCTGACCGTTAAGGTTTGTGCATAAATGAATCTGGTCTCATTCGGTTTATTACAAGCCATCATAGTAGACCTGGTCTGTCCGTTGGATGAAAATTCATAATAGTTATACCCCCAACCCTGTAAATCTTTCTCTTCAAGTTTTCCCATCAGCGTGTGGTGATTACAATCTACCAGCATATTCTTTCCGGGCATTATCTCTACCTTGAAAGATGATTCATCCTTTTGCTTTTTGACTTCAATTACATGCCTGACCATGCCTTTCCCGGCAGGAGGAAAAGCTTCCAGCGCTTTTTGGACTTCACTTACCTGTCCGTTCGCCGTGATAGCTATAGACATGGAAATACAGACAAATAACATTGTTAATGTGTTTTTGGATATTGTTTTCATTTTATTATTAATTAAATTTATAAATTCATCGTATCTGTGTAACATCTGTTATATAACGATTGTTCATCAAGCCTTTCCTATACGCCCGGTATAAATTATCGTGATGGCAACGTAAGCCTCAGAAGATTCCGTGCTGGCAGCAAATATAGCAAAAGGTAAGGGCAATTGCAGAAAGTTTGCTTTCGAAAAATTGCCGAACTGCATCCTATATTCTGCAAATATAGTGAAAGCCGAGAGTCAAGCCAAGCAAGCTTGAGCTTGTCCGAGGCGCATCCTATATTCTGCAAATATACCGGAAAATAATGAAATAGAGTACAGAATCACTGATTTTCCCAAAATGTTCGTCTTTTCAGTATCTTCCATATGTACCAGGATATGGTTGAGATGGGATAATCCGATCACATTGGTATAGATATCTGACGTTTTACTCTTTTATCATCGTCAATAACATTTTGAAAGGCTCAACGGCTTGCTGTTTATGCAGCACATTGGCAGGCATAATGATGCTTTCTCCTTTGTGAACCATGATCGGTTTTCCACCTATAGTGATCTCTGCCTTACCATCGATAATTTGTACCATGGCATCGAAAGGTGCTGAGTGTTCGTTTAGTCCCTGTCCTTTATCAAATGAGAACAAAGTAACATTGCCCTTTTTATTTTTCAGGATTTGTTTACTTACAACACCGTTCTCCGTATATGAGATCAAAGAATCGAAATTAATGACTTCTCCTTTGCGGATAAATGTATTTTCCATATTCCAGTATTCTATATTCATTCAATATTTCTATAAAGACAAACAACCATAATAAGATCAAATGTTCTCACATGATGTAAATTCCGATCTTATTATGGTTGTTTACATGCCCGGTTTATCCTACCAGTTCTTTTTCATCCTCCTCTACTGTGGCAATCGTACCGATATTGAATTTTTCAACCAGCACTTTCGTAACGTTAGGAGACAGGAATGCTGGCAATGTGGGGCCAAGGTGAATATTTTTCACACCCAGGCTCAATAATGCCAGTAATACGATCACTGCCTTTTGTTCGTACCATGCGATATTGTACACGATAGGTAAATCATTGATGTCATCCAGACCGAATATTTCTTTCAGCTTTATGGCAATTACGGCCAGAGAATAACTATCATTGCATTGTCCGGCATCGAGTACCCTCGGAATTCCGCCGATATCGCCCAGCAGCAGTTTGTTATACCGGTACTTGGCACATCCTGCAGTCAGTATTACCGTATCTTTCGGTAATTCCTTCGCAAAATCGGTATAATATTCGCGACTCTTCATCCGGCCATCACATCCCGCCATAACGACGAATTTTCTGATGGCTCCGCTTTTTACGGCATCCACCACTTTATCCGCCAGCTGGAATACCTGGTGATGGGCAAATCCACCAATGATGCTTCCCTGTTCTATTTCAACAGGCGGCTTACATTTCTTTGCCAGTTCAATGATTGGCGAAAAGTCCTTATGTCCGTTTTTGTCAGCAACGATATGGATGCAACCGGGATATCCCGCCGAATTGGTAGTGTACATCCTGTCTTTATAACCTGCTGTCGGTGATGGAGGTACGATACAGTTGGTGGTAAACAATATCGGTCCATTGAATGTTTCGAACTCTTCCCGCTGACGCCACCAGGCATTTCCATAATTGCCCGCAAAATGTTTGTATTTTTTAAAAGCCGGGTAATAATTGGCAGGAAGCATTTCACTGTGTGTATAAACATCCACGCCTGTTCCTTCCGTTTGTTTCAGCAATTCCTCCATATCACCAAGGTCGTGCCCGCTGATCAATATGGCAGGATTATTACGCACACCGATATTCACCTCGGTAATTTCCGGGTTACCGTAACGGTTTGTATTCGCTTTATCAAGCAATGCCATTGCCTTTACCCCATGTTCGCCGGTTTCAAGCACCAATCCTGTCAGCCTGTTCGCATCGAGCTGCCCGATAGTAATATCCGACAGGGCTTTTTGTATGAACTGATGAATGGTTTCGTCGTCAAAACCAAGATGCATGGCATGCTCGGTGTAGGCAGACATCCCTTTTAATCCGTAAATGACCAATTCTTTCAGCGAACGGATATCCTCGTTCCTTTCACGCAATACGCCCACCGTTCTTGCTTTTTCAGCATATTCATCCGGTTCACCTGACCATGATATTTCATCCGCCCTGGGCAATGTAATTCCGGCCTCTTTTGCCTGGCTGACCAGCTGTTTTTTGATCTCCAAACCGTTCCTGACTCTTCCGGCAATGCTTTTTCCATCGAAATTGGCATTGGTAATGGTTGAAAACAGGGAATCGACCACAAACTCATTCACCTTCTTATCCACAGGAATATTATTTTCACGGAACTGATCAGAGACAATAGAGATCCCCCGCAATACAAACAGCAATAAATCCATCATTCCTGCCGTAGAGCTGTCTTTGCCGCACACGCCTTTGATAGTGCAACCTGTTCCTTTAGCTGTTTCCTGACATTGGAAACAAAACATCGTTTCATTCATATCCAACTGTTTTTGTTTTACACTGATTTTTAATATATTGAAATGCTATTAACTCTTATTTTAGACCCACTTATCTTCAAGGATGTTCCCTTTTACCCCTACCACAATTACCTTTAACGGCACTTTTCTCCGGGCTCGCTCCACGGCTTCTGAACAAATACGCATCAAGCCGCTACAACAAGGCACTTCCATGATCATCACCGTGAGGGTATTGATACCTCCCTGATCAATCATCGCCGTCAGTTTTTCGATATATACATCGAGGCTGTTGTCCAATTTCGGACAGGCAATGGCCAGGCATTTTCCTTTCAGGTACCAATGGAAGTCTCCCAGCGCATAGGCTGTACAATCAGCCGTCACCAGCATATCACATCCTTTCAGGTAAGGAGCCGTAGGTGACAATAAATGAAGCTGCACAGGCCAGTGTGTCAATTCGCCTGACTGCATTTCACAGGACGTTGCTGCCTCATGTTGCCGGACAAACGATACGGAGCGGCTTCCCGGACAACCTCCGTGTTTTGGAACAGATACCTCATTCCGGTATTGAGGAACGACAATACCGTGTTCTTTTAAGACTTTTTCCGCTTCATCGAGGAAATCCTGCTGATGGTGGTCTGCCAAATGTTTCAGATGCGCATGAATGACCTTTTTACCTTTGGGAATCATGCGTTCAATTACAGCACGTTCATCGTAAGCTTCTGCTTCACGTTCTTCCATCGTTATGGCATTTACAGGACAATCACCTATACAGGCACCCAACCCATCACAATATAGTTCACTGATGAGTACTGCCTTTCCGTCAATCAGTTGCAGGGCACCTTCATGACAACCCTGTACACAAAGCCCGCAACCATTACACAAAGCTTCGTTAATCCTAATGATTTTACGTTTCATGTTTCTTATGTCTTATTATTGCAAAGTTCGCCGGGCAAAACCTAAAAAAGTGTCATAAATGTTACATTCAACATTTTTTCTGCAATAACATGTTAAAGATATGATATTTTATTAAATTTTTACCAATTAATCATTCTTTTTACCATTTTGTGTGTATTATTATGCCCTTTATTTTCCGGAATAATAATTTTGCACGTATGGAGGTCTATGTATTATTAAAAAACCCCGTATTTCGAAATATAACCGCATCACGGCTGGAATCTTTTATGGATCGAACCTCTTCAGCCATAAGGTCCTACCCTGCCGGTGATTTTATAGCCATGCAGGATACTCCATATCATTCCCTGTATTTTTTGTGTAAGGGAAAGGTAAGGACACGTATGGTAAATGATGTGGGAAAACAGATCACTATTGAAGAAATGGAGGCTCCACGGCTACTGGCTCCGGCTTTTATCTATGCGTCGGAAAATCGTTTTCCTGTAAATGTCCAGACCCTGACCGAATGTGAGGTATGGGTGGTAAACAAGGACGATTTCACACAACTGATGCATGAAGAGCCTGTGATCATGGAAAATTTCCTGCGTATCATTTCCGACAGAAGTTTATTCTTAAGCAAAAAACTAAATGCATTTGCCTTACAGGATTTAAAAGGACGGTTAGCTGCATACCTGCTCGAAAATCCCGATGCAAGAAATCAGCAGGAAATCGCTGATATACTCGGTGTAGCACGTCCCTCACTTGCGCGGATCATTTCAGAGCTGTCGGATGAAGGAATGATCTTTGTGGAAAAACGAAAAATAAAAGTGCTTGATCATGAGCAATTGAAACGATATGTATCAACTCATTAGGCGAGGTATTTAGAGATCGAATATTTAATTAGTTATTCAACACGCGGATAAAATAACGGGTATATTTATTGCAAGCGTTATGAAACATCATCATTTCCGATAAGCGGATCATAAGAATTTACTAAAGCGTAAAATAACGAGATTGGATGGAATATACCATGAAGTAATTCAGTAGCTTTGCAGCTATCATATGAGTATTTCAATGAAATTGCGTGCCGTACTGGCGTGCCTGTTGTGGGGATCTGCATTTGCAGGGGCAAAGATCGGGTTTGAATATGCCGAACCGATATTGCTGTCCGGTATGCGTTTTACCCTCGCCGGATTGCTTCTCATTCCGGTAATGGTGATCAACAAAGTGGACCTGAAAAATACCCTCAGGCATTGGAAATTTATGTTGCTGTTCGCCTTCCTGCAAACCTTCCTGCAATACGGTCTTTTTTTCATGGGATTGAATAAAGTACCTGCATCAACCTCAGCAATCATTATCGGAGCCGGCCCTCTTTTTGTGGCTATAATGGCTCATCTGACCCTTGCGGATGACAAAATGACCCTCCGTAAAATGATGGCAATAGCATTAGGGCTTTCGGGTGTAATATTTATCAGCCTGGCTAAAGGAGGGTTTTCGGCAGATCATCCCCAATTCTGGGGCGGAGTTGGACTACTGGTTCTGAGTAACATCATTGGCAGTTATACCAATATCATGGTCGTTAAAAAGAAAGAATTTCAAATCTCACCTATTGCTTTGACATCATTTGCTAATTTTACGGGTGGTATCATGCTACTTATTGTATCGTTCATTTTCGAGAAACCCGTAATTGAAGTTTACCCTCCAAAATTCTACCTTGCACTGACATGGCTGGCGATCATTCCTGCAGGTGCATTCTCGTTGTGGTATGGCCTGTTGCAAAAACCGGGCGTCAAGGTCTCGGAATTAAACGTATGGAAATTTCTTGTACCTGTAAGCGGATGTATTTTGAGTTGGATATTATTACCCACTGAATATCCCGACTGGGCGTCGATAGTTGGTATTATCATCATTACAGGTGCATTGCAGCTGCTCCATATCAAACCATTGAAAACCAAAACGGAAAGGAAGGAGTAAACGAATCTTTTCAACTCATTTACCCCAAAGCCTTGATATTCATCAGTGGTTTCACCGAATCGATAATGGTGGCCGTATCCCTGATCGCTTCCATAATCACATCCTTGTCTTTGTAAGCCATTGGCGACTCATCCAAGGTCTGTTTACAAACCGAAGTTGAGTAGATACCCTCCATTTCCTTTGAAAACTCATTCATATCCAGTAATTTCATCGCTTTGTTCCGGGCAAGCACTCTTCCGGCGCCATGCGGAGCCGAACAGTTCCAATCCGCATTGCTTTTGCCCTCACAGATCAGGATACCATCACGCATATTGAACGGGATCACCATCTTTTCGCCTTTATAGGAACGGATGGCTCCTTTTCGGATGATCCAATCGGTGGTATCGATAAAGTTGTGCATCGAATATACCGAATCAACGGCATGGTAATCCTCACCCAGATCCTTAAAGATGGCCTTCGACATGGCCTGATGGTTAAATTGTGCGTAAGTCTGGGCAATCACCATATCTACAAGGTATTCGTACATATTATCCCCTACCAGAAAATGTTCTTTTTTACCGACCTCGTACCTGTTGTTCAATTCCTTCAATTTTTGGGGAATATCACTAGTCGGTTGTGTATTCTTGGTTATGTATTCGAATTCGTCGTGATACTCTTTCGGAAGGATTTTCGTCCCCGTCATTTTCTTTGCATGGAAATTACAGATTTTCAGCCCGAAATGCCGCGAACCTGAATGAATGGTCAGGTAATGCGAACCGTTGTTCGCCGATTCGCCGATTTCTATAAAGTGGTTTCCACCACCCAGTGTTCCTACCGAGTAGTAGAACGTATTTTCTCCGATGCCTGTTTTTTTACAGAGGTTAGAAATATACTCCCTATCCACTTTGATCGGGGGCTTGTTCTCACCAAAACGTTTTGTCCATTCGTTCTGAAAAATCTCAATGTTTTTGTTGACGGTTTCGAAATAAGGTTCGATCCACCAGTCGTCGAAGTTCTTTTCCTTTCGGATATGCATTCCCATCGGAACGGAACGCCTGATGGCATGATCGAGTGTCGGGAAACGCCCTGTGTCTATCCTTTTGTTCAATTCATGAGCGGTAACTGAGCAACCTATATCCACACCAATGTAGTTCGGATTCACCATTCTGGTCATAGGCATAGTGAACCCGATCACAATTCCTTTTCCTACATGGGTATCGGGCATGATGCGCACAGGAACGCCTTCGGATATTTCGTGATGCAATATGTTTTTTATCAATCCGATGGCTTCCGTTTCCACATCGTCGATAAAGATTTTGCAATCCTGATTGTATTTTCCTTGTAATGATATCATGATAAATGATTTAAAATTACCTTCGGTGAGTCCTTCGGGGTTCCGGGTTCAAAATTCCGGATTTAAAATTCAATCCTAAAATCGTAAAACTATAAGATTTTGGATTTTTATAAAATAAAATGAGAGTAAATGAATTCAAAGCGACCCAATAACATTGAACTTTTCAACTTTGAATCAGGCGACAGCCTGTGCGGCATCTCATTATAAAAACAGAAATAACAGGCGAAAAGAGAGCGGGGCATGGCTTGTCGGATTCGAACCGAATAGTCTCGCCGGTTTTACGACCTCACTATTCCTCCCCTGAAATGGTGCCGAAGTATCCCTTTTCTACGACATTCTGTATATATTTAAAAACAAGGCGACAGACGAACAGAGAACAAACCGCTCTATCCAATTGAGCTACATCCCGAAGGATGACGGGACTCGAACCCGTAACCAGCGTAACCCTAATACGAAGTAACTCTGCTCTACGGCACTTGTTTTATCGATTCGGTCAATGAACATTTATTTGATGATGCAAAGGTAAAAATAGAAGTGCGCAGTATTTTTGCGTAGCTTAAATTATTTTTAATAACTATCCGTTTTTTCACCTAAAATCATTCAGACGGATGTGTTTAGCCCCGATGGGGCTAAACAATAATAACCGCCGGTGCAACCGGGGGGAAAGACAAACAGCCTCCAAAGCGTCTCCGAAGGAGGCGAACAAAAACCCGGATGCAGTCTATACTCATTCGTTTGCCCCCTTCGGGGACAGAATCGACACTTGCCACTTCTTCCGCCGGCTGCACCGGCGGTTATTATCATATGCCCGTTTCACGGACTGCTCAATGTGACATTAATCAAAAATAGTTTAGGTAACAAAACGATTATTCATATTATTCTATATCTGCATCAAAAAAAATCCGATATTTAAAATCTCATTGGGCAGTTTGCCTATTTTTGTACGGTAAATCAGATACAAATAATGATGGAGGATATATATATATCGCAGGACAGGGGGAATGAAAAGGAATACCAGCAATATCTCGATGCGATGGATGCCGTATCGATTGAGAAAGTGGCATCGGCCAGCGTGTTTTTTGAGCCACTGGAAGGAAATGTCCTGGTAGATGTAGGTATGGCATCGGGCACAAGTTCGGCGATTCTGGCACAGCTTTTCCCTAAATTGTCCATCATTGGGGTGGATATCAATCCGAAGATGGTGGATATGGCTCAGGACAAATATCGGCTTCCCAACCTTTCGTTCAGGGTAGACGACGGTGAAAAACTGGCGGGTTTTGAAAATAACTCGGTAAACGGATTTTTCAATTGCTCATCCATCCATCATATCACATCTTTCAACGGGTACGACAGCAACCGTGCCTATAGTACCATAGCCTGCCAGACAAAGCTTCTGAAAGAGCGGGGTATCATTGTGATTCGTGATTTCGTGAAGCCTGGTAACCGGGAAGTGATGCTTGAACTTTCGACCGCTGACAAATCCGATCGTCCAAACGATTGCGAGTTATTGCTCAATTTTGCACAGGCAGCCCGTTCGCTTGCTGTTGCCGGAGAACGCGGATTTCCCGTTAAGGAACTGTCTCAAAAGAGCAAAGATCGACGCCGTTTCAGACTATTCTATGCCGATGCTGTCGAGTTTGTCCGTCGCAAGGATTATTATGAGAATTGGGATGTGGAATTACAGGAAGAATACGGATATTTTACGCAACAGGAGTTCGAGGATTGTTTCCGTAACAACGGACTGCGTATTATTCTCTCATCGCCGATTTATAACCCGTGGATCATTGCCAACCGTTACCGCGGACAATTTTGTCTTTACGATCTCAATGGGGAAATGCTGGGCTTCCCTCCTACCAATTACCTGATAGCGGGTGAAAAGACGGAAAAGGGCGGAAAAAAGATCTTTCCCGTAAGGTATTTACCCGAATCGGATAAACCGTTCTTGAAGTTTTCCGCATACCTTAACACACAGAACCATCAGGTCTACGATCTGGTGGAACGTCCCAACGAGGTGGTCGATCTGATCCCTTATTACCGAAACGGCGATAAAATAGAGATATTGGCCAAACATGCCTACCCACGGCCGCTGGTAAATGCGGAAACGGACAGCGCTATCATCGACGGGAAGTATTACGGAGGCTACCTGACGGAAGGAATTACAGCATCCAAAACAGGTGATATAGCCACCATCCTGCATGAACGAACAGGTATCGGTACTGAGGATTGCCTTTCGACGGATATTTCGCTGAACTACTATACCTCGCCGGGAGGAATCAACGAGAAAGTATCGTCATATCTGGTACAACTCAGTCATTCACCTGATGATTCGGTGATGTTTGCCAATAAATATCCGGGGCTGAACGAATGGTCCGTCATCCGTAAATATGATGCGGAACAGCTTTTGAAAACCGCTCAGACAGGGACATTGGCCGAAGCACGCCTGGAACTGAATATTTATCACTTATTTCGTAAAAAACAGATCCTTTTACCTAAATGGATGGGTGAAAAAATAGAAATCGGAAAAGATAATATTCCCGAAATTACCCGATTTGATGAACTGATCGGAAGGCAAGCAAAATGCTTTGAGCCTGCCATAAATACATCTTCGTTTCTTACGACACAGAGGGTATTATTTGCCGAATCCGGACCTGAATCGGGAAAAAACGTCCTGGAATATGTCTATCCATCGTCGGTAAGTTCCAACACACTGATTACGCTGCCTGTCTGCAATTATTCGGACAAAGTTTATATCGGCCTTGAATTACGTGACCTGCCCGTACCGCAGATATTATCGGGCAATAGTACCATTATTACAGTTCCTGCAAGGCGGTTGCTGAAGGAAATCACAAACTTTCAAATGCTTGAGGAGTACATACTACAAATGGATTTATTCGGATCAAAAGTTACTCGTTTCTCCAAACTCGGCGAAAAATATTTTCCAAGCGTCGGTGTAACACCCGAACAGGTATATCCCTATATGGTGCAAACGGATATTCCTGCAAAAGATCTGGCATGGGTGGAACTGGACACATTGATCAATCATGCGGAACAACTTCATGACGGGCATCTGCTGATCAGTCTTTTCAGATTGTGGCATGCACTACATGGCTGAAATGTTTATGTATACTTTATAGAACCGACAGGCAACTAACTTTTCGCCAATCCAGATAAAAACCAATCGCCATTATCCTATAAATAAATCGAATAAGATTATTCTTTATCTCAATGCGTACTTTTTACACATTTTATTTGGAAAATCATTTTCCACACCTTATATTTGCGTAAAAACCACACAATGATATGTCCGAAATAAAAAAATATTGTTATGAATACCCTCGTCCAGCTGTTACAACCGACAGTGTTATCTTCGGTTTTGATGAAGGGGAATTGAAGATTTTATTGATAGAAAGAGGTCTTGAACCTTTCAAAGGGCAATGGGCATTACCAGGCGGTTTCATGCAAATAGATGAAGACGCCGAAACCTGTGCGTTAAGGGAGTTGAAAGAAGAAACAGGTGTATGTAATGCTTTTATGGAGCAGTTGTACACCTTCTCGAAAGTAGACAGGGACCCACGTTATCGTGTAATAAGCATTGCTTATTATGCTTTGGTGAAACTTTCCGATTATAAAGTGGAAGCAGGCGACGATGCCAGCAAAGCGCAATGGTTTCCGCTTTCTGAAGTTCCGCCGCTTGCCTTTGACCACGAGCATATTCTGCAAACCGCTATTGAACGATTGAAAGGAAAAATCAGATATCAACCGATCGGGTTCGAGTTGTTGCCCGAAAAGTTTACTATCCCCGATCTACAACGTTTGTACGAAGTTACTCTGCAAACGAAACTTGATCGGCGGAACTTCAGGAAAAAGTTCCTATGCACAGGTTTACTGATCGACTTATCTGAACAGGTGAAAGGTGTTCCGCACAAAGGTGCCAAGCTATACCGATTCGATAAGGCGAAATACGAAGAATTGACCCGCAAGGGATTCTATTTTGAAATTTAAACTCTTTAAAATCTGATGATATGAGCATATTATTTTTGATCATCGACATGCAGAACGACTTTTGTCGCCCCACAGGCACCCTTTATGTGCCCGGTGCGGAAAAGGATGTGGAACGTCTGAGCCGGTTCATTGCTGAGAACAAAGAATATATCAGCGAAATAATTCTGACGCAGGACAACCATCAGGTAATGGATATTGCTCATCCTTGTTTCTGGAAAAACGTACAGGGCAAACATCCTCAGCCTTTTACTTCCGTCTCTTTGCAGGATGTAACGGAAGGAAAATGGATACCCATACAGAGTAAAGAAGAAGCAACCATTTATCTGCAAAAGCTGGAAGAGGCAGGCGAATATACCCATACCATATGGCCTGAGCATTGTATCTGGGGGAGTGAGGGAGCAGCCATCGATCCTGTATTGATGAACGAAATCATCAATTGGGCAAGGGAAGGTAAGACTTTCGACCTGATAAGTAAGGGAACAAATCCCCTCACCGAACATTTCGGAGCATTCAGGGCCAATATCCCAATAGATGACGAGCCAGAGACACAGTTCAATACCAGATTATTGCAGCAATTGGAGTCTGCCGACAGGATATGGGTGGCGGGCGAGGCTAAAAGCCATTGCGTGGCAAACACCTTGAAACAGCTTCTCGATTATCCTAACGTTCTGCAAAAGACAGAAATTCTCGAAGACTGTATGAGCAATGTAGCGGGATGCGACCAGTTGGCCGTACCGATTTTCGATCAGGCAAAAAAGCTGGGAATGAAATTCACAACCACCAATCAAATCCGTTTTAAAACAATTAAAAAGTGAAAGTGGAAAATAGCACAAAGCGTAAAAATCATCAAATTATGTATGGTTTAAAGAGGTATGATTAAAATAATGATTTCATCACAACATTTCAAGAATTCGTGAGCATTAGCCTATATAGTCATGCAAAGCATACATACCATATTGACGATTTTCTGTCCAAGCGGAGCCAATAAACGGAGCGCGTTAAAACTTAGTACAGCGTTCTCACGACCGAAGGGAGTAATCGTCAAGTCGTATTTGGTTCTTTTTGCGGTGTCAAAAAGAACCAGAAAAAGGACAAATTGATGTTTTTATTTTCTAGATATCCCAAACAACACGTTCTCATAAACAAAATCAAAAATTATTTATTCCATGATTATACAAGATTTTATAGATAATGACCTGTACAAATTCACCACGATGAACGCCATACAGAAAAAATTTCCCGATGCGGAAGTAGTTTATAGGTTTGTCAACAGGGGAAAGACGCAATTTCCGGATGGTTTTGCGGCGGCGCTCAGGAAAGAAGTAGAAGCGATGCAGACACTCAGTCTGAGCAAAGAGGCCGAAACCTACATGCGGAAGAAATGTTATTATTTCGATCCGGTATTTTTCGACCTGCTGAAAGGTTATCGTTTCAATCCCGATGAAGTTACCGTTACACAAAACGGAGGCGAACTGGATGTCGAGATACGCGGATTGTGGTATCGCACCGTACTGTGGGAAGTACCGCTAATGGCCATCATTTCGGAACTTTATTTCCAGATGATGGGACAAGTAGCGCAACAAACAGAGGAAAGAGTTATTGCCAAAGCGAAACTATTCAGGGAAAATACTGTAGAACTTTCCGAATTCGGTACCCGTAGGCGGTATTCATTCGATGTACAGGACAAGGTGGTATCTGCACTGATGGAGAATATGGGACGTTATTTCAACGGTACCAGTAATGTTTATCTGGCGATGAAACACCATACTGTCCCTATGGGTACACATCCACATGAGTGGTTTATGTATCATGGAGCGCATTATGGATACCGAATTGCAAATATGCAGGCTATGGAAAACTGGATCGACGTATACGGCGGATATCTGGGTATTGCCCTGACGGATACCTATACAACCGATAATTTCTTTAATAGCTTCTCGACAAAGCATGCAAAGCTTTTCGACGGATTGAGATGGGACAGCGGCGATCCGTTTGATTTTACCGAAAAAGCGATAAGGCATTATACGAAACACCGTATCGATCCGAAATCTAAAACTATTGTATACAGCGACGGTCTCGATACGGATAGCCTCTTACAGATAAAGGCTTTTGTGAAAGGGCGTATCCATGATGTTTACGGTGTAGGTACTTACCTTACCAACGATGTAGGCGTGAAGCCACTGAATATGGTCATTAAGTTATTTGAAGTGAAACCGGCAGGAAATCACTGCTATGTACCTGCCGTAAAATTATCCGACGTACAGGGGAAATATACCGGTGATCCTAATGAGATTGAATTGTGCAAGAAGTTATTGAGGTTGGACTGATTTAGAATTTAATCTATTATTCACCATGATGATTATCTGATATCTTATTCTTAATATTTTATATGGATGGATCGAATTCATATAGTTCTTTATAAGCAGTGGAATAATACACTCCTCCTATATACGCTTTGTTGTTAATAACAAAAACAAAAAAACCTTCACCACCTGAATTAGGTATTTTAGTAAAATGAGTCCAAGTGTCTGATTCCGGATGGTATTCCCAAATATCCCGAACAGGAAGGGTTCCACTATTTGCCGCTGATAACCCTAAACCAGCAAATATGCGTCCATTTATAACAAAGGAAATAGCTCCTCGTGTGGGATCTCCGGGATATTGTCTTTTTTCTGTCCAGTTATCACTAACAGGATCATATTCATAGAAATCATTGAATCGATCCAATCCAAAAGATCCGCAACCTACATAGCCTTTCCCATTATGGGAAAAAGCGATTGCATTTGACCGTGCATGAAACGGAAATCCCGTTTTTCTTATCCATTGATCTGTATGAGGATCGTACATCCTTACTGTATTTGTATAGCTACGATCAACATTTCCACCGCAATTATAGGCTTTATTATCAATTACAAATGTAAACGTTCCGCTGGAATGAATATCCGGAAGATCATTAATTTTAAGCCAATTTACTGGTGTTCCGGTTGATCGATGGAAATCTGTAAAATTTCCTCCGCCTCCGTAGTATAGCTTATCAGCTATCTGGAAAAAGGTTGGCTGACTTCTGTTAACATAATTATATTTTTCTGCTTCAGACCATGAATTATATTGAGGATTGTATTTAAGAAGGCTATTGTTGGTTCTAATATAACCTTGATTATCTATTGAATACGACGCCTGAAAAGAACAGCTCGATACTGGTAATCCTGCTTTCCTGGCCCATGGGGTGATTAATTTAAAGTTAGAATCAGAGTAACTACCATTACCATCAACAGATACAAGAATAGGAGCGTCAATACGGGGAATAGTATTAGGTATTGTGACTTTTATTTCATTTATTGAACAACTAATAATATTTAGATTGTAATTAGAGCAAGTGACTTTAAGTTTGTTGGCAGTACTTGAAAAATAGTTGCCGGTAATGGTTATAATATCACCAGCTTTTCCTGAGGTTGGATAGATACCGTCGATTTTAGGTGCAATATATCTAAATTTTTCGCTGGCTATTATTGTAAGACCATCACGTTTAATTTTTACATCAGCTAATTTATTTTGATTGAACTTAGGAATTATTGCTTTAATTCTTGTTGGAGAAAATTCTGAAATAGTAACTTTTGTCTGGTCTATATAGATAGAAATATTTTCTGGTACATGTCCAAAACCACTGCCTTCTATGATTATTTCATCATCTCTTAGTCCCTCTTTAGGCGAAAAAGTTGAAATAACAGGTGTCTGGTATTTAAACTGGTTATTACTTTTTCCAATCAGGCCATTATTTTGCACTAAAATATCTACCTTATCAATACCTGTAGAAAATGGTACAATCACCTTGAGTAAAGTATCCGAAATAAAATGGTATTTTTCAACTTTATATGATCCGAACATAACCGAGAGCGTATTTGTTGATAGCATGTATTTTCCTTCTATGGTAATTGTATCGCCACCACAAGCACTTTGTCGACTTAAAGAGCTAACAATCGGTTTTTGGTAAATAAACATATATGGAGCGTTTATGTTCATAAAATCAGTCTCTACAGAAATGGTAGCATTTTCAATTCCGGTTTCTGCGACAGGAGCAAATACTGTAATCAGAGAATCGGAAAGTTGTACGACGAAAGCCTTTTTTCTATCAAATTTTACTGTTATATTTGAATTCAAAGATGAATGTCCGAAATTTGTTCCCCTGATTTTTATAAGATCTCCATTGATTCCTTTTTGTGGACTTATTTCCCGGATAAACGGTAAATTATAAGAGAAGTGTTGATCAGAGTCGGTTGTAAAATGATCATATACGTACCGGATTATCGCACTTTTTATACCTTTTGATGATGGTACCAGCACGGCATATACTGAATCTTTTAGAGAAAGAATTTTAGCCTCTTCTTGATTAAAAAAGATCGTCGGCTTTAATGCCGGACTTGAATAATTTTTTTCTTTTAAATAAACAGTGTCCAAAAATGTACCTGATGTTGGATAAAAGTCAAGAATTTCAGGTCTTTTATATTTAAAATCATTATATGAAATTTTTTGTTCATTAGCATTAACAAAAATAGTTGCCGATTCATTTCCTTTAGATGATGGAACAAGGACTTTAATCAAAGTTTTTGAAGAAGCGATTATTTTTGCTTTTTGATCGTTGAACAGTACGATGCTTTTTAAGTCGCTGAAATTCTTGCCGTATATGGTTAAGGTATCTCCAGATATACCTGAAACAGGAGTAACAGATATTATTTCAGGCGCTAAACTTCCTAAACTTTTGAATGATACGGCTTCGGAATAATAGGTGAATTCTCTTGTCTTTGCATACGAACTAACATAATAAATTTTATCAAATATCATTGTATAATCTGCTTTTGCAGAAAAAGATATTTCTGATGGTTTCCCCAAAGATATACTTTCCGAATTTGAGATAATTGGATTTTCAGAAGTTCCAAAAACAAAGCCGTGATCAATTATATCAGCAGGATCAGTTAACAATGAACAATTGAATTCAGCCCCTTCATTAGTAATATTTGTAACTACTACGGTGTCAACCAATGGGGAGATATCAGATATTTTATCATCTTTTTTACACGAAAGAAAATAAAATAATATAAATAAAATGATAAGAATATTTGATTTTGCCTTCATCATGTAATCTAACTTTTAGACGGATCAAATTCCCAAACGGAATTTGTAGCTCCAGAAACGAAATATGCTTTATTGTTAACAACGAATATCATTGATGAATTTCGAATAAAACTCTGATTAGCAACAGAGTGTGGGAAACAAGCGTTTTTTTTCGCATATATTTGTTTGTGGATCATATTGCCAAATTATATTATTATTAGTATAGCCATTTGAAATTAAAAATGCTTTATTGTTGGCAATAAAAACATCTGGTAGCGTAAGTCCTGAGGGTAATTGCATCACCTCCTTCCAAAAATCGTTCAATGTATTATATTCCATAAGAATGTTTCTAAAAATAGCATAGCCTTTTTTATCAATCGAAAATGCACGAATGAAATTGCTTCTTACCGTGTTTATATATGACCAAATTCCATTGATATGGTCATACCCCCAAGTTTCATATATGCCAGAATTATTACTTACCAGTACATAGCCTATTTGATCGACAATGAAAAATCGGTTCGATCGTATGGTAGATCCACAGTTTGTCCATTGATCATTTATCAGTTGATACATAAAAAATCTATCCCAAGCATCGGTGCAATAGATCATATCATCAATCTCAAATGCAGGATATCTAATAGAAATAGCCCGATTCTTCTCTATCCATGTATCATCAATCCATCGGTATTGCCATAGATGTTCGTTTGATGTATGGGTTCCATTAGGATAATTTACAGTTCCTCCGGTTACATACCCAAAATCAGATACAGAAAAACCGACAGCAGAATTTAAATTATATCCTGGAAAATTACTTTTTTTTGTCCATGGACTTATTATTTCAAAATTATTATGTGATAGTGTCTGATTTTGTTCAACTTTAACTTTTATAGGGGATGTAATAGAATAAATAGTATCGGGAATTCTAACTATCAGATAATTTGGACGAGCTTCTTTTACAGGAAGTTTAATTTGGTCAATATAGGCAAGATTAAAGCTTTTTATTGTTAAAAATCCTTTCCCTCTAATCTCAATTAATGATCCTGTTTTTTCAGAAGTCGGATAGATATCTGTTATATCCGGAGTATTATACGTGAAATTTTTATAACCATCTGCGATTTGTCCTGCTACTTGAATTGATACCGGTAGAGAGGGACTATTTTGAGATGTAGGGACAATAATTTTTATGAATGTATTGTTCGACTCTATGATTTTGACAGTCTCTTCCCCGACAAAAGCTTTTACATAGTTTACATCATAACCGAAATCATTGCCTTGAATAATTAGTGTGTCACCTGCTATTCCATTATCAGGAAATAATTGTATTATTTCCGGTTTTTTGTAGGAGAAAATATAATCAGTGGATACCATAAAGTCATCTACAGTCACGGATATTTTTGCCGGAATTGATTCTAAAGCTGGGACAATGATTCTTATTTTATTGCTGGTAATTTCAAGCAATGTTGCTTTTGTTTGATTAAAATGAACAACAGGATATTGAAAATATTTCCCGGTTAATTCTATAGTATCTCCGATAACCGCTTTATGATGATTGATTCCGATAATTTGAGGCGTAAAATACCGGAAGGCATCAATCAGTTGTGAAGTTTGACCGGCTGTTGTAACAAAAATATCGGCAATTTCATTTCCTTTTGAAGGAGGAATGATTATTTTTAATGAAGAGTCACTTGAATTTATTATTTGGCTCTGTTCCTGTCCCACATATACTGTATTACCCCATTCCTTCGGGTTGAAATTTTTACCTTTAATCAAAACTGTGTCATATTTCATTCCTTCACACGGAAAAATGGAATTTATAATAGGAGCTTCACTTCCCTGACTTTCAAAAGATATGGCTTCACTATAATAAATATGATCTTTGTTTTGGGCATATGCACTTACATAATATTCTTCTCCCTTTTCCAGGTTAGTGCTAACAAAGGCTCTGAATGAACCTTTACCTTGGGACGGGCCAAGAGATATACATCCCCCGGTGGTTTTAGTAATAATAGGAGAATTCTTTCCATAAACGAACCCATGGTCTATAATTTCTCCATCTCCGTCATCTAAGAAAGAAGCATTGAACATTGCTCCTCCGGGATTAATATTGGTAACAGGCCCCGTTAATACTCGTGGATAATTCGGGTCCATGCTTTTTTCCGATTTATTACATCCATATAAAACGATTATTCCGGCAATAATATAAATGTAAAATCTCATAATATACAAAATCAATAGGTTAGAAAAATATTCCGGTAGAAATGTTAATAGACTGGATATTGATAGAGACTTCCTTCTCCTTTTTAGACATGTAACTATATTGGATTTGGGCAAAAAACAGGTATTTATCTTTCAAGAGATGCTGAACTCCCAAATTGATATCACCGCCCAAAAGATTTTTGAGAAGAACATTTTTTAACTTTGTACTTGACGGACGTATTTCATTGTGAGAAGATACCGCATCTATATATTCTTTTTTTGATGAATTTAATAAAAATGCATATGAAAAGCCGACAGCTATAGTTGGTCGCCACTGTCCCTTTGGATAAACATATTTAGGTGCTACCCCTAATTTCATCAGATGGCTATAAATATGAATATCTTTAAATGAATTAGGACTTATAAAGTTAGTGTAGTAATAATATTTAGTATATAATCCATATAATTGTAAGAAAAACTTTTCATTAATCCTGGGCATAGAATATTTGATATTGACCCCCAAGCTAATATTAGACGAACAATCGAAATTATAGTCAGAATGAATGTTGTCTTTTATTTTTATACTTGATATGTCAAGACCAAGCATGGGAGCAATATGTACTGTTATTAATGGTTTTTGTCGCTCATAAACAATACATTCACTTTCGTCCATACAAGTATGTTTGTGATAATCTTTAGCAATGTCGATCAAAGAATTGTGTTCTAATTTTGCTTTTTCAATAGTTTCATTCATTTCCCACACTTGGAGGACTCCTTTAAGAGTTCCTATATATGTTTTTCTTGTTCTTATTACTTCTTTGTCACCAGTATGTATTTTTCTTCGATCTATTTTCAATTCAGATAATCTGTTGTTTTTTTCAATAAAATAATAATCAGTGAATTTCTCATCTCGATAATAATATAAGTTAGCCATACCATTTACCAGAAATTCCAGAAAAACTTTTTTACCATTATCAAGTTCCTTAGATATATAATACCTACCATCGATAAACCGATAAGCAAAGATCTCATCCGGCAGATAGTCGATTGATTGATTGGTACTGTTCTTTGTAAATGAACATACTTTTGAGTTACGAATATCTCCCCGATAATCAATTTGTCCGTATATAGTGTCAAGTTGATTTGTAATAATATATCCATCACGAAAATCACGCTGTGCAAAACAAAAGATAGTAAATAATGTGGAGATCGCGATCGACAGTGAGATTTTTTTCATGAAAGAAATAAGAAGTTTTTATCAAATAATAATAGTGGTGTACGGATTAATGTGATTATTTCACGAAACAAAGATAGCAAAATAAAATAGAGTTGCAAACAAATATTTAACCAATTGTAAAAATCATTAACCATCTCTGGAAATATTAGTTATGAGAAAAAAAGGTGGCTTTTCAACTTAATAAGTAGGTTTTGTATCGCATCAGAAAATAAAAGTTGTTGAAATCATTTTTCTATCCAATAGAATTTATAATAAATAAGACAAAAAATGGACTGATTTATTGCTGATAACTAATAGATTATATATATACTTATTTATTTGCGTAAAAAATACGCAAATAAATTTGGAGAATTGTATTATTATATATTATCTTTGCGTAAAATAAACACAAAGAGTTTGCAAAACCATAAATGTCAGATAAAATGGATTATATAGACATAATTCTTGATACGCAATGGTACCTTGATATTTGCAGGGAACATGAAGATTATATTTTCCTTGCTAAGAAGCTTCACCCGGATATATGTGCCGATGCACGTTCCATTCAGGCATTTACGCACTTGAACCGTTTAAAGCGCGATTTTGAGAAAGGTTACATTTTCAGGGATGAATCCGGGGAATATCGTTCCAATTACCTATATCATCGATGGAATGGAGACAAAAGTCTGCTGAAAGCCTCAAAAGCGAATTACGACAGGTTGTTGCAGGAAGCGAAAGACAACTTCGATGCAAAGTCGTTCGGACATTTCATGAATTATTTACCATCAAATCTTGAATTTGAAGGAGAAACGCTGGTGTATCGTTCGCAACACAAATGTGTTCCTTTGAGTAAGGTCATTATCCGAATTGCTGATGATGACGCCCGCAACAAGCATATCAACTGGATTTATTCCCGTCTGATAGAATTTGTGAGTATGCTCGAATCGATGAACATCACTCATGCAGGTCTGAATCCCGACTCGGTCTTCGTTATTCCGGAAATACACGCTATTAAGGTAGTTACATTTTACCATACAGGCATGGGATCCATTTCGACCATCAACGGAAAATACAGGAATTATTATCCTGCACAGTTATTCACCGATAAAACAGGAGGCGCTTATGTGGATATCAGTTTAATCAAAAAGACAGCTATTTGTGGACTTGGCGATGTCAGCGGCTCGGGAGTGAAACTCAGGGCCGATGCAAGCATCAATCAGAATGTGCTCGCCTATCTGATGACACCTGAGTCCGATGCTTTTCAATCCATGAAAACATGGAGGAGTATATTGGATACAAATTTCATTAAAGAATTTATTCACTTAAATATTTAATACTATGGGAACAGGACATTATTCATCCAGAACCTACGATGCAGTTACACGCTCACGCGGATATGCATCAAAAACGGCAGACCAGATTTTTGCCGATTCACTCAAAGATACAATGAATCCGGCGAAGTTCAAAAACGGCATACGCGAATGTCGTGATTCCGACGACCACCCTTATAGCGTCCCTATCATGGTATTTGTGGATGTTACGGGATCTATGGGAAGCATACCCCACCACCTGATACAAAACAAGTTCCCGGGTTTAATGGATACATTGATCAACCATGGGGTTTCCGACGCACAGATATGTTTCGGCGCCATCGGCGACCATATCTCCGATCGTGTTCCGTTGCAGGTGGGACAGTTTGAGCAGGAAACGACCAAACTGGTCGACAGCCTTGCCGATATTTATATCGAAGGATGCGGCGGTGGGCAGGCAATGGAATCATATCCGCTGGCATGGTATGTGGCTGCTTATCATACCTCGACCGATGCATTCGAAAAGCGTGGGTTGAAAGGTTTCCTGTTCACGATTGGCGACGAATCTTTTCACCAGAAGTACAGCGGACGTTTCATCCAGGAACTGATGGGATTCAAGGAGCCGACTGGAGACTTTACAGCACAGCAATTATATGCCGCAGCGTCCGAGAAGTACCATGTGTTTCATATCCATGTCGAAGACGGCAGTTATGAAACAGGACACATCGACAAGGAATGGCGCAAGCTACTTGGCGAACGCTTTCTGGTGCTGAACAACAGCGACAATGTGGCCGAACTGATAGGTACTACTGTTTCAGTGATCAACGGTGCCGATATGGCTGCCATCCTCGAAACATTCGACACGAAAACAGCTTCAACCATATCTAATGCGCTGGCAAAGATCGATACGCTGATGCCGAGAAAACTGGATAATGATGCATCGGTTATTGCATTGTAACAGAATGGAATATTATTAAAAAATACGGGAAGAAATGGGTAATGGTTGTTACTTCCTGCAATTCACAATGGCTAAAATGTTTTTTTGACTCAAAATCTCCTTGAAAGATGAATGCAGTATATGAAATTCGTCCTATATGTATCGAAGAATGGCTACCCGACAGATGTATGTCCATAAAGGAGCCGTTGGAAATACATAATTTAATTCCCCAACACGGTTGCCCTAACTTGTTATTTGACAAATCGCAAATCCGGGATAGGACCGGATTCGAAGCTTTTTACCATGATGTTTTGAATCGTTTTACCTGTTGTGGGTTTATCGCCTGGGAAAAGGACAGGATCATCGGTTATACGAATTTCTTTCCTCATGAAATAGCCCGGAAAATAAAATTTTATGGCTGGGGCGAAACGGAAGAAGAACAACCCGATACACTAATCCATCATTGCATTTCCATTGTCCGGAATCCGGATTACAGGCACATAGGGATCGGCAGCAGCTTAATACGGCATTCGTTGGAATGGGCTAAAACCAATCAATGGAGAAGGTATGAAGTCCATCATGTTTTGCCAGACATCGATAAAGGAACAGTAAGTGAACAAAAATCTGTATTGTCTTTCTGGAAGAAATTCGGATTTTCAATTATCGGGGAAGAAGAAGCAGACGAGAAGACCAGAAAATATTACGGAGTAAACAAAAGATATTCATTAGCATTGGATATCAATCATTCATAGAACATAAGTTTATAAAAATAATCATTAAAATGACCAGGGAACAAAGAATACAAAATGCGGAACAGACGCTTCGCATCATAGAAAAAGGTGATTATCCGGCCGGAGGCCGAACAATCGACATCAGCAACATTATCCGACAATCGGTGAACGATAGCGAGCTATTTTCACCCGAAACACTGGAGGAATACAGATCAAAAAGTTTTGACAAAAAATTCCGGACGACTATTGAAGTCCGTAATCAGACATCGATGGAAGCAGCAAGCGATTGTGTAAAGACAACTGGAAGAACAGGATGCCTGAATTTTGCTTCGGCAAAGAACCCTGGCGGAGGATTTCTCGGTGGAGCATTGGCCCAGGAAGAATGCCTGGCTTCGGCATCGTCGCTATATCCCGCACTGATCAAATTTCAGAAAGAAATGTACGAATACAACAAATCCCGACGGACATACCTGTATTCGGATTATATGATTTACAGCCCCGATGTCTGTTTCTTCAAAAACGACGATGGCGAATTGCTCGAAAATCCTTATCAAATAGATATTATCACCAGTCCGGCAGTCAACGTAGGCGCCATGTATCAGAACAATACAAGCGAGTTGCCGTTGGTTGAGAAAACTATGATGAAACGTACGGATAAACTTCTTTCCCTGTTTGCAAACAAAGGAGTGGAAACTCTGATCTTAGGTGCATGGGGATGCGGAGTATTCCGTAATGAACCGCAAAAGGTGGCCGGATATTTTGCGCATTATCTGGAAAAGGGTGGTAAATACGATGGCATATTCGGTAAGATCGTATTTGCGGTGTTTGACAGAAGTAAAAACCAGGAAAACATCAATGCATTTAAAGAAGTATTCCGCAACTAACCATAAAATGCTGCCGGGATCAGGTAAATCATAACAAAACAGGAAGAAAATGATCGATATAGTTTTAGGTACAGCATTCGGCGATGAAGGAAAAGGACAGTGCGTCCATTCATTGGCAACATCCGACAGCCTGGTGATCAGATTTTCGGGTGGACATCAGTGTGGGCATACAGCAGTAACAGAACAGGGGTTACGTCATATCTTCTCACAGTTCGGTGCGGGAACATTTCGCGGAGCGGCCACCTACCTGAGCGAATATTGTACCGTATTTCCGACAGCTTTTTTCAACGAGTTCGAAGCATTACAGTCGTTGAATATAGAATTTCCGGACTTTTACCTACATCCGCTGGCTATGGTAACTACTCCGTATGATCTTGCATTCAACCGTGCATTGTCGATGATTACGGGACACGGTACCTGTGGTGTTGGGTTCGGAACTACCTTACAACGTAATGAAGATTTTTATCATCTCTATGTGAATGACCTGTTGAATCCATACATGACTGATACAAAGATGTCCATGATCAGACGTTATTACGACGAAAAGGTCCGTTCGCTCAACATCAGTTCACGTATCACGTACGAGAATGAACTGGAAACGGCCATGAATCAATGGAATGAGTCGCTTTCCTTCTTCTCCGGTTTTGTGAAAGTAAAAAAGTTATCTGATATAGAACACCGTTTTGAACACTATATTTTCGAAGGATCCCAGGGAATATTGCTCGACCAGCATTTCGGTTTCTTTCCACATGTTACCCGTAGCAATACCACGTCGATCAATGCATTGGAAATGATTAGAAAAAGTCCCGTGCTGAGTAAAGAAGTGATAAGCACTTACTATGTGAGTCGCTGCTATCAGACACGGCATGGAAACGGCCCTTTTCCCGATACGGAAACGGTTGAACTGGTCAACCTGCATACAGAGTCGAACCATGAAAATGACTGGCAGGGAATCTTCCGCATTGCCAGACTTGATTTCGGATTGTTACAACACGCTTTAAATTGTGATATCATACAAAATGATATGGGTCGAAAGATACTGATTGTTACCTGCCTCGATCAGTTGAAAGAATCCGAATTGTTCATGCAGGAATTTCATCAAAGCAGGATCGAACAGCTATTTGACGAAGTACATTTTAAAGACAGGCCTGACTGGGAATAATGATTTTCCGGTAGCGAACAAAAACGCCTGCTTTTTATGGTGATTGTTTCTACATTTGTTGAATGGAAACAAATAAAAAACGTTTGGACAAAAATGGATATTTTTTGGGAATTAGCTTTTCAGGAAAAGCAAGCCATGTGGGGATTTGAACCCGCCGATTCGGCCATCTTCGCAAAAGATTTTTTCCTTGAAAAAGGAATTAAAAACATATTGATCCCCGGTATCGGTTATGGAAGAAATGCTAAGATCTTTCTTGAAAACGGTATAGCTGTCACAGGTATCGAAATATCGGAAACAGCCATTGCACTGGCACAGAAAGCGGGACTCACCGTTCCGGTTTATCACGGTTCGGTAACCGATATGCCTTTCAATGATCAACATTACGGAGGGATATACTGCTATGCACTGATCCACCTCCTTAATGAACCTGAAAGGAAGAAGTTCATCAGTGATTGTTATAATCAGCTGGAAGATGGCGGGTATATGTTTTTTGTCACTGTTTCGAAAAAAGATCCTATTTGTGGGAGAAGCAGACCTCTGGGAAATGATACGTTCGAAACACAGGCAGGTGTTCGATTGTTTTTTTACGATAAGAACTCTATCGAACAGGAGTTTGGCCAATATGGACTGATGGAGTTTTGGGAAATCGAAGAGGAGATGAAATTTAAAGAAAACCATCCATCCATGATATTCACGTTGATCAAATGTCGGAAATGAGAACCAATAGACAGAATGATGATTCTTCACTCACACATCCTTAAATCCGTGTTCAAACCTTTTTAGGTCTGTACCTTTGATGGCCGCTTCCACCAGTTCGGGCAGGCGATCGGGGGTGCAGGCAAAGCAGGCGACACCCAGCTTGCTGATTTCTTTTGCCAGATTAACGTCGTAATCAGGTTTCCCCCTATCTGAAAGCGCCAGCAAAGTGATGACTTTTACGCCTTCCTGATGCATTTCGTTGAGGCGGCGCAACAATCCTTTACGTACTCCACCTTCATAGAGGTCTGAGATAAGGATAAATATGGTCTTTTTCGGATTCTCAATAAGGCTTTGACAGTAGGCCACAGATTTATTGATATCTGTTCCGCCGCCTAACTGCACGCCGAAAAGCATGTCCACAGGGTCGTTACGGCACAGTTCTGTCAGGTCGGTGATTTCGGTATCGAAGGCAACCACATGTGTGTCGAGTGCAGGCATACTGGCAAAGATGGAACCCATCACGGACGAATAGATGATGGAATCAGCCATGGAGCCGCTCTGGTCGATGTCGAGGATCACCGTCCAGCTTTTTTGCCGCTGGGTGCGTTCGAAGAAATAAAATTTTTCGGGGATGATTCGTTTTCTGTCCATATCGAAATTTTTCAGGTTTCGGTTGATGGTGCGTTTCCAGTCGATGGTGGCAAAGTTGCTGATGGGCGAATGTTCCTTTTTATTCAAAGCACCTGTAACGGCACGGCGCAAGTCCTGTTCGAGCCGTTTCATGATTTCATCGACAACTGATTTTACCAACTCGCGGGCGGTATCCTTCGATTTTTCAGGTATCTGCCCTTTCAACGCCATCAGTGTACCGACCATGGAAATGTCGGGTTTGACGTTCCTGAGCGTTTCGGGTTCGAGGAGTAGTTTTGTCAGTCCTTTGCGTTCGATGGCGTCGGATTGGATAACGCTGACCACATCCTGCGGGAAAAATGTACGGATGTCCGTCAACCATTTGGCCAGGTTAGGCATGGAACGGCCTTTTCCGCCCTGTTTACCTCCCGAATTTCCTACTCCTGTTTGTCCGTCTCCGTCATAAATAGCAGCAAGCGCTGCATCCATGATGGATTCTTTTTCGCTGAGCGCAGCATTGTCGAATGCCTGCGAATCGCCGCCGAGGATCAACCTCCAGCGTGTCATATTGGTATTTTGTTCGTCTGTGATCATGCTAAAACTCGAAATCAAAATCATTCAATTCATCCAGTTTTTCCGTCTCCTGTTCGGTCAGGTCGGCCTGCAGCAGTTCAGCAGTGGCTTCGGCGCCCATTCCCCAGAAATCGCCGAGCAATTCGGCAATGCTGTTTTTCTGGTTGGGTTCAAACTGTCCGAAAGCGCGGCGCAGAAACACCACAGAGCGAAAAAACTCTTCTTCGTCAAGACTTTGCACATAGTTATCCAATTCGCGCCATAGCGATATTCTTGATAATAAAGCATATCTGTTGCGTCCTACAAGTCCTTCGATCCACCCTGCGCCCAGATCTGCAGGCACACCGGGAGACAAGCGTCGCGACACCTCCTTCGAGCAATCCTCCTCGTCGGCCAGATTGTGCTCCAAAAGGATGGAAAAAGCCGTTCCCGATAACTTCGTATTCAGATCATCGCGCCAGGCAAGGGTTTGCAGTTCCTTCTGCCATGTTTCGGTATCGACTAGTTCATATTGCTCCCGCGAAATATTTTCCATTACGTTGATGGCTTCCACGATGCTTGTTGCCGCCTTGTCGTCGCAGGTGGAAGCATCGACCAGCAGGAGCGAAGCCCGCAAGAAAAGTTGCTGAAGGACAGGCACAAGCGGTTCGAGGTTGAACTGGCGCAAGTCGCCGTATTGAATCAGTACAGACAATTCCCGAGCAGCAAAAGCCGTTTCCCTGAAGTTGTTGGAATCGACCAGTAATGTCTGTAATGTACTCAGGGCATTATCAAAGATATTCACCAGATTACATTCACAGGCATCGCGGATTACTTTGGCTGCAAGGGAAATATCGGCACAGTTGGCCAGGCGTTCTTTGAGTTCGTAAGCCGTGGCTATTTCAAGGGTTTCACCTTTGAGGTTGGCCTCCACCACTTCTATTTCCACTTCTGGCGTCCAGCGCAGGTTCCATTTTTCGGCCCATGTAGCGCTGTCCTGCGAAACATGCAGTTGTTCGGCAAAGTGGATGTTCAATACTTTCAGGCGATGCAGGAAGGTAGAACGGTTCAGGTCGATGAAAGCCGCCTCTTTGGTTTTCACCTTAAGGTTTTCCCGTAGGTCGAGAACCAGTTCCTGAGCTACTGCGGTTTTGTAATTCAATAGTTTCAACCGCTTCAATTCCTGATTCATGTCCTCCTGAACAGGTGTCTGGCTGACTCCTTCAGGCAGGAAACCAATGGCTGTACCAATGTCAGCCATATTCAGGGCCTCGGCAACAACGGACAGTTCGCCGCCTCCGAAACAGGTCACAGCTGCATCGTGAAGGTCTTTCAGCACGGGCGATGCACCCGAACGGAGCGAAGTCAATGCCTGACTCAGGCGTACGGCTTCAATGGCACTGGCAGATGAGGCATTATTGCCCTTTGTCCTCAGTTCGCGGGCAATAACGGACATATATGTGGCAGGAAGTTCATCCAGCGCATTCCGCCGGATAGCGTCCCACATCATCCCGAAATAAAAAGGTGCTTTGTTTCCCGCGCCATAACCTGTGCGGCTGCTCAACCTGAAATAAGAGTAGGGCATCAGAGTGATCTGTGTCGTAGTACGTGGTATTTCCTCCAGTTCTTTTCCGGTCATGGGTGGCACATCATCCAGTATACCAGCGACATGGTACGCCCCGACGATCACAACGATTTTTTCGGGTTCAATACCTTCGTCGATGGCCCTTTGAATCTCCATACGCATGTGCGCCTCACGGATATGGTTGTAGGTGAAATCGTAAGGTACTGCTTCGAATTCCCTGCCGATAACGATTTCCCGCATCTGCGTGGATTGGTATGCCAACCCGTCCCTGAAACTTCCCGCATTAAGGTTATGTTCAAAATTCCGCTCCCAATAGCTCTCGTAATCGTCTTCACCATATTGTATGGCCACCTTGTCATACAAGTCATTATGAAAACGATAGAAAGCATTGGCTTCCTCCGGTTTTTCATCTTTTGCCTGTTTCAGCTTCAACAGGATGTCCGAAGGCAGGTCGATGAAACGTACATCTTTCTTCTTATGGACACCCCAGCATATTGCCTGGTATTCTGGCGAATAGTCGGCAAAGGGATATAGCACGGTTTCGATAGGCAGCTCAGTGGTATACGCCAGCAAAGCCACAGGCGGTTTTACTCTTTTGTCGGCCAGGTGAAAAAGGATTTCACCCGCATCGGCAGGCCCTTCAATCAGGATGCAATCGGGCTTCTTTTCTTCAAGGTATCGAAGCAGATGCCACGACGCTCCGGGTGAAAGATGCCGCACTCCGAATATATTGATTTTGTCGGTCACGATTTTTCAGCCGTTCATTTCGCTGCATGAATTATACAACCCGCGCCAGTCGGCTCCGCGTTTTTTCATCACGTTTTCGAGGTATTCCTTCCACACGATCTTATCCTTGTCCTCATCTTTTACCACAGCGCCCTGCAAACCTGCCGCCAGATCCTCGTCGGCGATTTTGCCATTACCGAAACTACCCGCCAGCGCCATACTGTTGGTGATGAGCGATATGGCTTCGGCAGTAGAGATCACTCCACTCGGCGATTTCAGCTTTTGCTTTTCATCCAGCGTCATGCCCTGCCGCAACTCACGGAATACAGTAACGATCTTTTCGATGGCATCATTAGTGGGCAAACTGGCTTTAAGACGGTAGTTTTTGGATATTTCCGCCACCCGTTTGGATACGATGGAAACTTCGGTATCCAGCGATGCGGGTGCAGGCAGAACGATAATGTTGAAACGACGTTTGAGCGCCGACGACATGTCGTTAACACCCCTATCACGCGTATTGGCGGTTGCGATGATGGAGAATCCGCGTTGGGCAGGTATTTCCTTTGCCAG
>JAISOY010000038.1 GCA_031275285.1 Bacteroidales bacterium
CTCACCGGAACGCCGCAATGCCTATAATTCCGATATTACTTTCGGGACCAATAACGAATTCGGTTTCGACTACCTGCGTGATAATATGGCCATTAGTCCGGAGGATCTGGTACAACGGAAGCATCATTATTCCATTGTCGATGAGGTAGACTCCGTATTGATCGACGATGCCCGTACACCATTGATCATTGCAGGACCGGTACCGCGTGGGGATAATCAATTATTTGACGAATATAAGTCCCGTGTAGAACAATTGTTCAACGAACAACGCCGTCTGGTCACCCAGGTACTGGCCGAATCAAAGAACTTGATCAACAGCAATGACGCCAAAGAAAAAGACAAAGGCGGGTTATTGCTGTTGCGTGCATTTAAAGGTCTTCCTAAAAACAAGCCGTTGATCAAACTGCTCAGCGAACAGGGTAACAAGCAATTACTCCAGAAGACTGAGAATTTCTACATGCAGGAGAATAATAAGAACATGCATATTGTCACGGATGAGTTGTTCTTTGTGATCGATGAAAAACATAACAGCATCGAACTGACGGATAAAGGTATCGAAATCCTGACCCGTAAGACGGAAGATCCTGGTTTCTTTATTCTTCCGGATATCGGAACTGCTGTTTCGGACCTGGAAAAGCAAAATCTTTCTGCTGAGGAGAAAGTAGAGAAAAAAGACGAATTGCTGCGCGATTATGCCATTAAATCAGAACGGGTGCATACGGTCAACCAGTTGTTGAAAGCATATACCTTATTTGAAAAAGACGACGAGTATGTGGTGATCGACAATAAGGTAAAGATCGTTGATGAGCAAACGGGACGTATCATGGAGGGCCGCCGTTATTCCGACGGCTTGCACCAGGCGATTGAAGCCAAGGAAAGCGTAAAGGTGGAAGCAGCTACGCAAACATTTGCTACCATCACTCTGCAGAACTATTTCCGTATGTATCATAAGTTGGCCGGTATGACCGGTACGGCAGAAACGGAAGCCGGTGAATTGTGGAATATCTATAAACTGGATGTAGTGGTGATACCTACGAATAAGCCGATCATCCGCCATGATTATGAAGACCTGGTATACAAGACCAAACGCGAAAAATATACGGCTGTTATTGACGAAATCGTTAATCTGGTCGAGAATGGTCGTCCGGTACTGGTAGGTACTACTTCCGTGGAAATATCGGAATTGCTCAGTAAGATGCTGAACCTCCGAAAAATTAAGCATAATGTATTGAATGCCAAGTTGCATCAACGCGAAGCGGATATTGTTGCCGAAGCCGGTAAAAAAGGTACCGTAACGATCGCTACCAATATGGCAGGCCGTGGTACCGACATCAAGCTGACTCCCGAAGTAAAAGAAGCCGGTGGTTTGGCCATTGTTGGTACGGAACGTCATGAATCCCGCCGTGTAGACCGTCAGTTGCGTGGTCGTGCCGGACGTCAGGGCGACCCGGGAAGTTCGCAGTTCTTCGTTTCACTGGAAGATGACCTGATGCGTTTGTTCGGATCCGACCGTATTGCCGGTCTGATGGACCGTCTTGGTTTGAAAGAAGGAGAGGTGATCCAGCATTCGATGATCACCAAGTCTATTGAACGGGCGCAACGTAAGGTGGAAGAAAACAATTTCGGTATACGTAAGCGGTTGCTGGAATATGACGACGTCATGAACTCGCAGCGTGAGGTAATCTACACAAAGCGCCGCCATGCCTTATACGGAGAACGGCTGAATATGGACATTGCCAATATGATGTATGATGTGATCGAAAGCATGGTCACGACATACCATCAGAATCAGGATTTCGAGGGCCTGAATATGGAACTGATCCGTTATTTCTCTATCGAGATGCCTATGGATGAGCAGGCTTTCCTGAAGGATGCTGTCAGCGAGACCATAGAAACCGTATATGATATTGCTTTAAAAACTTACCAGCGGAAAATTGAAAATAATGCCCAACAGGCTTTTCCGGTGATTAAGGATGTTTTTGAAAACCAGGGGGAACAGTATGAAAATATTGTAGTTCCGTTTACAGACGGCAGGCGGATGTTCCAGGTGATCACCAACCTTAAGAAAGCGTACGAGACCGAAGGACGTGAACTGATGCGTTCATTTGAGAAAAATTCGATTCTGGCCACCATTGATGAGGCATGGAAAGAACACCTCCGTGAACTGGATGATTTGCGTCAGTCCGTGCAAAATGCCAGTTATGAGCAAAAAGATCCTTTGCTGATCTATAAATTCGAGTCCTTTGAATTATTCAAGGGCATGATCGAAAAAGTAAACAAGGATGTGGTTTCCTTATTGTTGAAGAGCAGTATTCCCCTTCGTGACCCGAATGAGGTACAACGTGCCCAGACACCCCGAAGGTTGGATATGAGCCGTATGCAGGCCAGGAAAAGTGAATTTGCGCGGGGAGCATCCAGGCAACAACAGCCCGGGATGGAAGATACCCGTGAAAAACAACGTCCCCAGCCCTTGGTGAAAACAGAAAAGAAGGTGGGGCGTAATGATCCCTGTCCCTGTGGAAGCGGGAAAAAGTATAAGAATTGTTGCGGTTCTAATCAGTAAAGACCGGAAAGGTTTTATTGTCTCAGGAAACCCCTGCTTAAGGGTATTTCGATATTTGCTGGATTTGAAGCCGGATCAGTCTTTATTAATCAGTCCAATTATTAAAATAAAATAACTAATGAGAACAACAAAGTTCATGACAATAGCCGGGTTTGCTTTATTGGCTGTATTTATTTCTTCGTGCGGACCAACTAAAGAAAATAATCTGAAAAACTGGGCCATAGCTCCTTTTATACGTCCTGCCGGTGTAAATCCGGTGCTCATTCCTTTGAATACGGAATTTTACTGTCCGATGCAACAGGGTGTTATCCGTTGGGAGGAAAGTGATGTATTTAATCCCGCTGCTATTGTTAAAAACGATACCATATGCGTATTATACCGGGCTGAAGATAATTCGGGACAGGGAATCGGTAAGCGTACCTCAAGGATCGGATATGCGCAGTCGGTGGATGGTACAAAAATAGTGAAGCGTCGTTCCGCTCCGGTTTTATTCCCCGATGAAGACAGCCAGAAGGAAATGGAATGGCCCGGAGGTTGCGAAGATCCCCGTGTGGCCGTGACGGAAGACGGTACTTATGTGATTTTGTATACCCAATGGAACCGCAAAATTGCCCGTTTGGCCGTTGCTACTTCAAAAGACCTGGTCAACTGGGAAAAGCACGGTCCGGTATTCCAACAGGCTTTCGACGGGAAATATGCCGATTATTTCAGTAAATCGGCATCCATCGTTACAGAGGTGAAAGACGGACGACTGGTGATCTCAAAAATAAATGGAAAATATATGATGTACTGGGGTGAGCGACATGTATTTGCAGCAACATCTACCGATCTGGTGAACTGGACACCTTTGGTCGATGAAAAGCTGGGACTTGTTCCGTTGGCTTCCCCCCGGAAAGGATATTTCGACAGTGACCTGACCGAATGTGGCCCACCGGCTGTCCTTACAAAAAATGGAATCGTCCTGATCTACAACGGGAAAAATAAGGGTGGTGACGACAGGGATCCGAACTACACGGCTAATTCATATTGTGCCGGACAAATGCTTTTTGATAAAAACGATCCATATAAGCTGATCGATCGTCTGGATACACCTTTCTTGATTCCGGAAGAAGATTTCGAGAAAAGCGGCCAGTATCCTGCAGGTACTGTTTTTGTCGAAGGCCTGGTTTATCACCGGAACAAATGGTTCCTGTATTACGGATGTGCAGATTCCCGTGTTGCAGTAGTAACATGTGATAAGAAAATCGATTGAGATCTTTTAATCGTTGAATATGGTCATGTTGCTGAGAAAATATCTTTTGGCTGTTATACTGTCCGTATTATTTTCTACACTTTTCGCCCAAACAGCCATTCCTCCGTTTAAAAAAGGGGAACGCGTGCTATTTGTTGGAAACAGTATTACCCATGGCGGACATTATCATTCATTCATCTGGTTGTATTATATTACCCGTTTTCCCGGTACAGCCGTAACAATCATGAATGGCGGCATTGGAGGAGATTCCGCCTGGGATATCGAAAAGCGCATGGATGAAGATATTTTGAGTAAGCAGCCAACTTATGTAACCCTGACTTTCGGAATGAATGATGTGGGATACTTCGAGTTTCTATGGGATGATGCCGAAGAACATGCCCGTCAGAAAATCGAAAGATCGTACAACTGCTATAAAAATATTGAAAGGAAATTGCTCGATGATAAGAGAATGACCAAAGTACTCATTGGCGGTTCCCCATACGATGAAACATCCAAAATTGAAAATCAGGTTTTCCCGAAGAAAAATGATGCTATATTGAAAATTGTGGATTTTCAGGAAGAAGCTGCCCAAAAGAACGGATGGGGATTTGTTGACTTTAATCGTCCGATGCTTGAGATCAACCGGCGTGAACAGCAGAAAGACCCTCTGTTTGCTTTATGCGGAGGAGACCGGATTCACCCTGATAATGACGGACACATGGTGATGGCTTATCTATTCCTCACAGCTCAGGGACTGGCAGGAAAGAAAGTTGCAGAGGTGGATATCGATGCATCAAAAAGTAAGGTGAATATTTCTGAAAATTGTACTGTTTCTAAAATAAAAAAAACGACATCAGGTATTGAATTCATTTATCTGGCGAAGGCTTTGCCTTATCCTATTGACTCAATCGCAAGAGGCTGGGGTAGTAAAAGATCTCAGGCCGATGCATTGACCCTTGTCCCTTTTACAGAAATGTTCAATCAGGAGATATTACGGGTAAAATATCTGCCCGGCGGCATGTATGAACTTAGGATTGATGATCAGTCCATAGTGATGGTTTCATCCGGAGAGTTGTCGGAAGGGATAAATCTTGCGGATATGGAAAGAACGCCCCAGTACCAGCAGGCTTCGGTAATCATGCATCTGAACGAGGAGCGTTTTGATATTGAGAAGCGGTTTCGTGATTATGCCTGGATGGAATTCTCGTTTCTCCAGGGGAAAGGAATGTTGTTCGCCAATAACATGGCGGCCGTTGATACCATTCGCTCAAACTGGGACAACGGTTTTGTGAGGGGTAATTTCGGTATCTATTCAAAAGCGCAATATCCCGAAATACGAAAAATGTGGCAAGGCCAGATGGACGAGATCGTGAG
>JAISOY010000039.1 GCA_031275285.1 Bacteroidales bacterium
AGACTTCTGCGACCGCTGCACTGTTTGTCGTATTTCAAAGATACAATTTTGAAAGCTAATCACAACACGGTCAGGCTTCTTTAAATAGCATTTAAAACTGTTTGTCGTATTTCAAAGATACAATTTTGAAAGCTAATCACAACAAGGGAGTGGAAGACTTGGACGGGTTATGGACTGTTTGTCGTATTTCAAAGATACAATTTTGAAAGCTAATCACAACTGTCGTTCGTAATCCGAATGCTGGAACTGACTGTTTGTCGTATTTCAAAGATACAATTTTGAAAGCTAATCACAACCTCGTCTGTTTTCCTCTCTCCAATATCATACTGTTTGTCGTATTTCAAAGATACAATTTTGAAAGCTAATCACAACGTTATGTACATATTATTCGTTATTAATTAACTGTTTGTCGTATTTCAAAGATACAATTTTGAACTCTAATCACAACTATGGGAAAGGCCCTATATGTTATTAATGAGTGTAAAGCTCCCAATATATTTTATTTTATTTGCTTCGTATTCATCACTTTTTCTTTTGTTTATAGTGCAACTGCATTAATCCTGTGCCAAATGTTTGCACGTTTACAAGTTCAAGTTGTTGTTCAGGTCTGCCGTCTTTGAAAAGTCTTATACCGCTACCAAGCAATATAGGCACAACTGAAATTATAAACTCATCAATCAGGTCACTTTTCAAAAGTTCATTCACAATTTCTGCACCGCCATCACAACAAATGTCTTTTCCGCTTTCATTTTTCAGTTGCTGTACCAATTCAACTAAATTTCCTGTATAGAATATTGTTCTACCAACACTCGGTCTTTCCGTTCTTGTGATAACATATACATTTTTATCTCCATTATCGTAATGAGAAGAACCAATTTCATTAAGCACCCAATCGTAAGTTTTCCTGCCAAGAATTATGGTATCGATATTTGCTGTAAATTTAGCATAGCCATAATCTTCGCCCTCTTTTTCTACAATTTTCAAAAAGTTAAGATCGTTGTTTGGTTTCGCAATGTAACCGTCTAAACTCGTTGCTATGTATAATGTTAATTTTCTCATCTTTATTTCCGTTATTAATTTTTACTGTTTTTTTCGCCTGTGAAATTAATAAATATTTGAGATACAGAGACAATAGAGCCTCGAATACTTTTCAATAACTGATGAAATATACATGTAGCCTATAAAACACCTATCTTTGCAATCGATAAAGATTATCCGGATATTTCATAAAAATCATCAAAAATGTTTAGACTTTACCTGGAATTAGGAATCGAGCATATAGCCGACCTGCAGGGCTATGACCACATTCTGTTTGTTGCCATGTTGTGCGCCGTATATACTTTTACCCAATGGAAGAAGGTGTTGATCATGGTTACCGCATTCACCATCGGACATTCCGTTACCCTGGCGCTGGCCACATTGAATATACTGAAAGTTTCATCGGCATGGATCGAATTCCTGATCCCCGTGACTATATTTATCACAGCTGCCGGGAATATTATCTCCGGTGGACAGGACAGAACCTCCGCCATGATCAAATACAGCCTGGCCTTGTTTTTCGGGTTGATCCACGGATTGGGTTTTTCTTCTTATCTGCGCAGCCTGCTGGGAACGGAGAAATCCATTGTGGTTCCCTTACTTGGGTTCAATATCGGTGTGGAAATAGGGCAGATACTGATCGTTTTATGTGTTCTGCTGATTACAGCTTTGATGACCCGTGTACTAAGGATGAAGCAACGCGACTGGATACTGGTATTGTCAGGTGCCGGCGCCGGTATATCATTGATTATGTTGCTGGAGAGGTGGCCGTAAGGAATGGAGAATGGAGAATGGAGAATGGAGAATGGAGAATGGAAAATTAACAATGAATGATGAACTATGAGTTTTTCAGTTTTTCAGTTCATCATTTATTGTTCATCGTTCCTATTTTTTGATTTTTAACTTTCTTACATTCCTAATTTCAAACCTTATAAATATCATAACTTTCTGACTTTATGAACGTTCTCACTTTTTAACTTCATAATCCAGGCGATAGCCGGCCTCATGAGCATCAGCGAGTAATGGAGAACCTTTAGCTCGACGTAGCCAATAGAGAATGGAAAATGGAAGTAACCATGCTTTATTATTTTTAACCTGAGACAGGATGGATACCGTTTCCGTCGAGCATCATATGATCTTTTCCGGCACAAGTGTAACAATAAAATTGCCCGGCTTTTTCTACGGTCCGGTTTTTCATGACACTCTCCCCACATGCCGTACATAACACGCTCGCGCGTATAGCAGCATATTCCGGTATTTCCGTTCTTACTTCCTGAACGGCAAACAACTCCTCAAAAGGGATCTCCAAGGTACCAAAGGCCCTTTCCAATGCCAGTTTCCGGTAAGTAGCCACCATCTCCGGATCATGATCCTGTTCCTTCACTACTTTGCGGTAATATTCCCGGAATTCCGGAAAAGCATTCATGATGACTTCTCCTGATGTATGCTTCGAACAGATCCTGATACCCTTTCCGTCCCTGCGGGATAAGGTAAAAGCCGTTTTTCCCAGATCCTTATAGATCAATGCATTGTTTCCAAAAGAACATCCTGTAACCCATTGAATACCATCAGAAAAACAATTGTTCGTCTCGGTAATGGCCAGCAGGTCTTCCATGCCGTCGGATGTTGCCTGCATCTGCCGCATGGCATATACAGCGGCCATTACTCCCATAGCTAGTCCGGGACAAAAATGCCCGTGCATCTGTCCGGCTTCCATCAGTAAAAGGTCCGTCCGGTGATTCATGATGTGGTTCTGTATCTCGATACGGGGTTCGGACCTGAGTATGGAATGATGTACTTTATGCCGGTCGGTTTCAGACACCATCAATGAGGTATCGCAGCATTTAATATCGATCACCGGGCTGTTATTGAGTGCATCAAGTCCTTCCACGATAAGTTCATTACCGTTTACTTCCAGTAATTTCACCATCGTGATACCGATCAGGTTGGGCCGTTTCGGACTACGTGAAGCAAAGACACCCCTTTCAACTCCGGAACAGGTTGTCCCTGAAAGGGATACAGGCGCATTTTCCTGCCGGTGAAAATAAAAAACAATATCCAGGTAACCGCAATCCCGGATATTCAGCAAGGCCTCATGATAATCAGGGTAAATGATGATCTTACTTGTTGTTCTTTTTATGATCCGGGGATCTGTCGATTCGTCGAACCCGTTGATCACTTTACCGACCGGAATGAAGGAAATCTGGTTCATGATGATTTAAATAATATCAATAAATTAAGCCACATTTAATGAACGTTATCAATGGGGCTTAAGAAAATAACAAATAGCACCGGGTGCTTATTTTTCTCCCGGCCATTTTCCGGGGACAATGAATAATTGCCCGTCCCGATCGATGATGTCCACCGGTATCTGGTACAATGTTTCGATATGTTCCGTAGTGATCACTTCCCGTCCGCCATAGGAGAATATATGCCCGTCTTTCAGCATCATGATATGACTGGCATAACGTACAGCCATATTGATATCGTGTATGGCAATAACAATGGTCATTTCTTTTGCCGATAATGTTTTCAGGACTTCCATCACCTCCAGCTGGTGCCGGATATCCAGATTGGCGGTCGGCTCGTCAAGGAGCAAAACTTCCGGTTCCTGTGCCAGCGCACGTGCGATCATAACGATTTGTTGCTGCCCTCCGCTTAGTTCGTCGGTCCTCTTCATCGACAGGTGTCCGATATCCAGTAATTTCAATATCCCGGCCGTAATATCCAGATCGTTTGCCGACGGTTTCCAACTGATATAGGGTTTGCGCCCCATCAGTACAGTATCGAATACAGTGGCGGATAATCGTCCGCGCTCACTCTGCGGGACATAAGCCACCTTTCGCGCCATTTCATTGGCCGAATAGGCGTCTGATGTCTTCCCGTCGATCAGGATCTCTCCTTTTTGTACTCTCAGGATGCCGCTGATACACTTGATCAACGTACTCTTCCCGGAACCGTTCGGCCCCACAAGCGCCACGAAGTCACCGATTCCGATATGACAGCTAACATCCTGTAGTACTGGATGGATATGATAACTGAATTCGATGTCCCGGATATGGATCATGGCTAATATTTTTTATTCATACCTTTGATCAGGAGAAAGAGGAACAGGGGTGCACCTATAAAGGAAGTAAGAATACCTACCGGAAGGATCACCGGAGATATCACCGTTCTCGCCAGCGTATCCGAGAACAGGAGAAAAAATCCCCCGAAGATAGCAGAGGCAGGTATCAGGAATTGTTCATCATTACCAATGATCCTGCGGATGATATGAGGAACGACCAACCCGACAAAAGCAATCACCCCATAAAATGATACTACTACCGCCGTAGCCAACGTTGCAGCAACCATCCCGGTCAGACGGACCCGCTTTACGTTTACCCCGAGACTCCGGGCATGTTCGTCTCCCGACTGCAGCGATTTATAGGTCCATACCTGCCAGAAGAAAAATACCAGAAGCGGCACCAGCACCATGGTAAATATCCACAGGTTGTCCCATGAAGCCCTTCCCAGATCGCCAAATGTCCAGAATACGATAGAAGCCAGTTGTACATTATCTGCAAAATACTGCATGGCTGAAATTCCTGCCATAAAAAGGGAAGAAAGGATGATCCCGGAAAGGATGATCATTTCAGGAGTAGCCCCTTTGTATTTTGACAGCAGGAGGATCAGCAGTACCCCTGCGATACTCCATGCAAACGCCGATAATGTGACCACATAAGGATGATCGATCATGGCCATATCATTGGATCCGCTGTAGGCACTTCCGGCGCCCAGTACAACAATGGCAAAGGCCGCCCCGAATGCGGATGCTCCTGTGATCCCCAATGTATAAGGCGAAGCCAGCGGGTTACGCAACAGGCTCTGAATAACAGCACCGGATACTGCCAATGCGGTTCCGGCCAGAATAGCGCCTATTACCCTGGGTAACCGGATATGCAGAATGATCTGGGAGGTAAACCCGGAACCCTTACCGCATATCAACTGCCATATATCGGCCAGCCGGATATCAGCAGTCCCCAATACCAATGACATAACAGAAAAAACGACCAATAGCAGCGACACGATCATAATGAAAGCGATCCTTTTACGGACATATCTCTTATATTGTGATATAATAGCGCTACTCATCGGATCTTCTTTTTATCGATCATCCGGAAACTATTACCGGTTATCCATTCATCAAACACCGGCTTACCAAAAAACACAGCCGATATTTCATTCCCTTTTTCACGGATATCTATATCCGGAAATTCCTCAGGATACATGACTTTTGCGGCAAACCAACTGTTGATCAATACCATTTCATAATTGATGGCATAGTTATTATAGGGCAGTAAGGTATATATTCTATTATTCTGCACGGCTCCCAATCCGTACAAACTTTTTCCCGTCCTGATATCATCCAGGGAAAGATCCAATCCCGATTCATCGATAAAAATTATATCCGGATCCCACAGTAACAACTGTTCTTTGTCAATATAGGTTCCTTTTACATGGGAGATCAATCGTTTTTCCAGTACGGACGCCACGTTTCTGGCATGTGTGAACGAAAACGGAGGAAAATAAGGCTGTGTGGATGCAATTCCTTTTGCACCGCTATAGGAAATTCCTCCGATATATACCCCGGTCCTGTCTTTCTCCGGTATATCTGCCGTGCGCTCTCCGAGTTCACGGATCATGGCCTGCATATATCCGACCAGGCTGTCAGCCCTTTCTTCCTTATGCAACACTTTCCCGATCAGCCGTAATGAACTATACAATGTATCCCTTGCTGAGGTCGCCATTTCAGGACATTCAAGCGCCACGACAGGGATACCTGTCTTTTTCTGAAGTACATCCGCTTCTCCGATAGTGGTGTAAGAAGTAAAAATAACATCCGGCCTCACATGAAGGATCATTTCCGCATCACCTCCCATCAAAGGACCGATCACTGGTAATTCCAACAACTCCGGGAAAGGAGCCAGGTACGGTCTCGGGCTTCTGGTCTCTGCCTCTTCAATGCCTGCAATCATGTCCGAAGTATCCATGTACAAGAGCAACCGAAGTGTTCCGGCCCGGATCCCCACGATCCGTTCTACTTTTGAAGGAATGGTTATTTTCCTTCCGAGCATATCTTCCACAACCGTTCCTTCAGTATTTGGCTGAAACCGGGAGTGACATCCCATGACGGTCACAACAATGAGGCAAAAGCCAATGATGTATTTTTCTTTCTTCAGCATGGGTTAGAACTTAAGGGCCAGTTTTCCGGTAAAGATCCTTCCGGGAGACATATCATTGGCCGTTTCCATATGGCGGTTATCGAAAATATCCTGTACATCCAGCATGATATGGAAGTTACTGAACAATGGCCTGGATAACTGGATATCAAAAGTCGAATACGCTTTGATGGCGCTTTCGTTGGTATCGTCCGAAAATTGTTTTGACTTGTATAA
>JAISOY010000040.1 GCA_031275285.1 Bacteroidales bacterium
GCAAAGAACCCGAAACCATTGATCATATTAAATTTGCCTATGAAATGGGGTTAGGACAGATCGATCTGTCAAAATTGAACATCAATAGGATCAGGGTTTAATACTTCCGGTAGAATGCAAGCCTATTTAAAGCCTGTACGTGTCGTTATCTCCATAGCGATGCTGGTCGCTGTCGGGTTTTTATTTCTCGATTTCAGCAGCTCTATACCTTCCTTCTGGTTTCGTACACTTACGTGGTTACAATTTGTACCATCTTTGATCAGCTTCCTGACCACTTTAGGGCATGGACTGGCTATCACGGCATATGGGTTTTTAGTGATCCTGCTATTGACCCTCCTCTTTGGCCGTGTATATTGCTCTTATATTTGTCCGTTGGGGATTTTTCAGGATGTGGTTTCCTGGATTTCAAAAAAAACAAAAAAGAAAAAATTCCGGTTCCGTTTTGCTCCTCCTAAATCGTGGTTAAGGTATTCGATTTTGATCATCGTTTGTTTATCATTGCTCACCGGGAGCATCTTTCTGGTCAATCTGTTGGATCCGTATAGCAATTTCGGACGTTTTATGTCGGATTTCTTCAAACCCCTATACACAGTGGGGAATAATTTGTTGGTGAAAATTTTTGAAGCCGCCGGATCATATGCATTATATCCTGTAAAAATCGTTATGGCAGATCCTTATGCCCTGGTTGTGCCTGCATTGATGTTGGTTTTGGTTATATGGTTTTCCTTCAGGAAAGGGCGTTTATACTGTAATGCGGTATGTCCTGTAGGTACTCTTCTGGGATTGGTATCCAAAGTCTCCTTGTTTAAAATAAAAATAGATGAATCGGGTTGTAACCAGTGTGGAAAATGCATGTTCGCCTGTAAATCGCAATGCATCGATGTAAAACAGCAGAAAATCGATTTCAGCCGGTGCGTGGGCTGTGGAAATTGCCTGAGTGCGTGTGACCGGAATAGTATCCGTTATTCACTGGCTACACCTAAAAAATCTAAAATAGAACAAACGGATCAATCCAAACGTCGTTTTGTTGCGGGTAGTTTACTTCTTATGGCCGCATTTAGCGGATTATCGATAAAAGCTTTTTCCCAGAAAAAAAACAAGAACAAGGGAGAAAAAGGAAGCGGTATAGGAACAGGAAACCAGGAAGTCATAAGGGCACATACCGTATGTCCTCCGGGGTCATTGGGTCTGGATCATTTTACCACCACTTGCACGGCTTGTCATTTGTGTGTGAGCGCTTGTCCGACAGGTGTACTCAAACCGTCATTTTTGGAATACGGATTCTTCGGAATGATGCAGCCTTATATGGATTATCAGGCCAGTTTCTGTAATTTTGAATGTGTAAAATGTACGGAAGTTTGTCCGAACAAGGCTATTTTACCCCTGACCAAAGAGGAAAAAATCATTACACAAATAGGTGTCGTACGCTTTATCAAACAGAATTGTATCGTATATACCGACGAAACCTCCTGCGGCTCCTGTTCCGAACATTGCCCTACACAAGCGGTTAAAATGGTCCCATATAAAGGAGAACTGACTATACCTGAGGTTAATCCCGATATCTGTGTGGGTTGTGGCGCCTGTGAATATGCCTGTCCCGTGACTCCGTATAAGGCGATTATTGTGGATGGTTGTGAAAAACATCAGGTAGCGCAAAAACCGAAAGAAGAAGCACTGGAAGAAAAACCCCTGGAAGACTTCCCATTTTAAAGGGTTAGTTTTATTAAAAATCCAAGGGTAATCCTTATTTCAATAAGATAGGTCGGTTATTTTATCGGCCTATCTTATCAAATTCCATCAATCAGGATAAAAATATTTTCATCCTGATTGATCCATCTTTCCAAATACGCTGATTTGATCTATTTTTCTTCCCAGGATATTACCCTTTAAAGCGTTTCAGGCTGAGTGAATTAAGTACTACCGATACGGAACTGAGCGCCATGGCAGCGCCTGCAATACCAGGATTAAGAAAGCCAAGTGCCGCGATTGGAATGCCTGCAATATTGTAGATAAATGACCAGAAGAGGTTCTGTTTGATTTTGCCGATGGTTTTCTGTGAAAGCCTGATAGCAAGCGGCAATGTCCTCAAATCGTTACGTATCAGAATCATGTCGGCGGTTTCAATAGCAATATCTGTTCCCGAACCGATTCCTATTCCGATATCAGCAGTAGCGAGTGCAGGGGCATCGTTAATACCGTCGCCAACCATAGCCACTTTCTTTCCTTCTTTTTTTAATGTTCCGATTTGTGTTGCCTTATCGCCGGGAAGCACTTCCGCCAATACCTCATCCACATTCAGTTGTTTCCCGACAATTCCTGCTACATGCCGGTTATCACCGGTAAGCATCACTGTTTTGATATTCATGTCTCGCAACCGGGCAACGACTTCCGCTGATTCCGGTTTTATCCGGTCGGCGACAGCCAATACAGCGACCGGCTCTTGTTCGATGCTCATTAACATTGGAGTTTTGCCTTGTTGCTCCAATGCAGAAAACAATTTCTCAGCTGTTTCAGTAAAAATCCCCTCTGATTCTTCGAATAGTTTTTTTGTACCAAGATATACCGTCTTTCCTGAAATAATGGCTTTAACGCCTTTCCCGGGAATGGCTTCAAACTTTTCAGGAGCATGGATATCTGAAACTCCGGACTCAGAAAGGGCATGGACAATTCCGTCATAAATAGCTTTTCCTAACGGATGTTCGGAATGTTTCTCTGCCATGGCGGCCATATGGAGTAGATCGGATTTATCACCGGTCAAAATTTCAAAATCTGTAAGAACAGGTTTTCCTTCGGTGAGGGTTCCTGTTTTATCGAATACCAATGTTTGTATCTGGCTGATCCCTTCGAGAGAATCTCCACCCTTGAATAAAATACCGTTTTCAGCACCCTTTCCTGTTCCCACCATAATGGCAGTAGGAGTCGCCAGTCCTAATGCGCAGGGACAGGCAATGACCAATACTGCTACCGCACTGACAATGGCCCGGTTTAATTCGCCGTATCCGAAAAACCAGATGGAAAAAGTGACCAATGAGATCAAAACGACCACCGGAACAAAAATACCGGCAACTTTATCTGCAATACTTTGTATCGGCGCTTTAGTTGTTTGCGCTTCTTCCACCATACGGATGATCTGCGATAACATGGTATCCTTACCCACTTTCGTAGCGGTAAAAGTAATGGCGCCATATTGATTGAGCGTAGCTCCTACTACGGTGTCTCCGGCTGTTTTTTCCACGGGAACAGGTTCTCCTGAGATCATCGATTCGTCTACGGAAGTATGCCCTTCTTTAATAACGCCGTCCACAGGGATCTTTTCTCCGGGACGTACAATGATCACATCCCCGACCTGAAGTTCTTCCGTTGGTATTTCCACTTCCTGGTTATCCCGGATAACTTTAGCTGTTCGCACCTGTAATCCGACCAGTTTTTTTATTGCATCGGATGTTCGTCCCTTTGCCTTAGCTTCAAGAAACTTTCCTAAAAGGACAAAAGTGATGATCATGGCTGCAGATTCAAAATAGAGATGGGGCATTTCGCCTGTTTCAGGATGTTGGAAAAGTAAATTGTACAGACTGTAAAAAAATGCCGCCGATGTGCCTAATGCCACCAGTACATTCATATCGGCACTTCGTGAGCGCAAAGAAAAAAATGCTTGGCGGTAGAAACGTGCACCGATAATGAACTGGACAGGTATTGTAAGTGCTAACTGCACATAACCCGAATGCAGGAAATCCAGTGCGGGAAGGTGCACATCCAGTACCATCAACAGCATCGATAAGAGCATTGGGGCTGTCAGGATGATGGCGATGATCAACGATATTCTGAGGCTTTTGATATTGCCCGGGGAAGCTTCCCGGTCTGCCGGTGAAAGCTTAAAACCCAACTGCTTCACTATTTTTGTGATATCATTTCCTGAAACCTTATCCGGATCATATGTAACAGACAATTGTTCGAGTGCAAAATTGACATTGGAAAAATCAACTCCTTTTGTCTCAGACACTTTTTTCTCAATCTTGGCGGCACAGTTGGCACAATTCATGCCTGAAACCTTATATTTTTCTTTGATGATCATGGATTATGTGTGATAATGAATAAGTAAAGATACAAATAATGTGCCTGCCATGTAAATACGTATACCACAAATTCCGAAAAGAGACGAGTGTTTTATCGATCTTTCCATCTATTTTTTTGTACTTTTGCAGAGTTGACCGAAAATGTCAATTGAAAAGGTTTATACCAGATTAATTTCCAAAACATGAATGCAAAAGAATTGTTTGAGAAGATCCGTGAAAAAAGGAGTTTTCTTTGTGTCGGGTTAGATAGCGATTTTTCAAAAATACCGGAATTCCTGAAAAGGGAACAACATCCCGTTTTCGAATTCAATAAAAGGATCATTGACGCAACCGCACCATATACGGTAGCGTATAAGCCTAATATGGCATTTTATGAGGCATTTGGTGTTGCCGGATGGGCGAATCTGCGTATGACGGTTGATTATTTACGTGAGAATTATCCGGAAATGTTTTTGATTGCCGATGCCAAGCGTGGGGATATCGGGAATACTTCTAAGATGTATGCCAGGGCGTTTTTTGATACGATCGGTTTCGACGCAATTACTATTGCTCCATATATGGGAGAAGATTCGGTAAAGCCATTTATCGGATATAAAGACAAATGGGCGATAGTTCTGGCATTGACATCCAATGTAGGAGCATCTAATTTTCAATATACCGAAGACAAATATGGCGGGCTGATGTTGTTTGAAAAGGTAATCAACCAATCCAAGAACTGGGGAACTGTTGATAATATGATGTATGTAGTGGGAGCCACCCGTGCCGATATGCTGAAAGATGTCCGGCGGCTTGTTCCTGATCATTTTTTATTGGTACCTGGTGTAGGAGCGCAGGGTGGAAGTCTCTCCGAGACAGCTCACGCAGGTATGAATGATCAATGTGGATTATTGGTGAATTCATCCCGTGCCATTATTTTTGCCGACAGTTCTGAGAATTTTGCCGAGATAGCGGCACAAAAGGCTATGGAAATGCAACAGGAAATGCAGTTCCTGTTAAAGGAAAAAGGTATTATTCAGGAGGAATAGGTATTATTTCTCAGACTATAGGTGAAAAAGATGGATAATATCGAGGAGATCTGTAAAAGATTTTTAGACGATCCCAATTCAATTTTTTATGTTCTCAACCACAGGGAAAAACAAGTCTTCCGTAATCGGTTAATATCGAAAACATACCGTAAAGGTGAATATATTTTTCGTGTCGGCGATATTCCTTCCGGGTTGATTTGTCTGGCGAAAGGCAAGGCCAAAGTATTCCAGGAAGGAGTTGGAGGCCGTGAGCAGATCGTGCGTATGGCCAAACCTATAGGATTCATTGGCTACCGGGCATTATTCGCAGAAGAAATACATGCCGCATCGGCAGTAGCCATTGAAGAATCAACGGTAGTAAGCCTTGATTATGAGACTTTATCAAGTATTATGGATGCCAACAGCCAGCTATGTCAGCTGATCATTAAATCTTTGGCTGCGGAACTGGGGTTCTCTTATTTCCGGACGGTAACCCTGACCCAGAAACAGATTCCGGGACGACTGGCAGAATCATTGTTGTTTTTGAAAGATACTTATGGATTTGAACGCGATGGGATGACACTAAAAGTGTGCCTGTCCCGTGAAGACATAGCCAAACTTTCCAATATGTCCACATCCAATGCGATCAGGACATTGTCCTATTTTGCAAACAACGGGTTGATCGGCATTGAAGGAAAAAAGATCAAGTTAATCGATATGCCGGGATTGGAGGAAATGAGTGACGAACGTAAATTTGACGGTTCATTGAAATATACTTCGACACCCTGAAATGAATAAAAACAATTTTATAAGTAGATGTTCATAATTAGCTCACATTATTGCTTTTTCTGTTTACCTTCTCATACAGTGGTGTTACACCGGGAAGGCCTGACCTTCCGGAAGCGGGCACCAGCCCTGCTAAGTGA
>JAISOY010000041.1 GCA_031275285.1 Bacteroidales bacterium
GCCTCCGCCCTGATAGAATTAAGTGGATATGTAGACCAGCCAGAATCAGGGAACTACTTACAGGTAGCAGAGAAGCAGATCCGGACACTATCATCCCCTGATTATTTTGCCGGGGCCGGTACCAACGGTAACTTCCTCCTGAAACATTCTGTCGGTTCATTGCCGCATAATTCGGAAGTGGATGTCCCGCTTTCTTATGCCGATTATTATTATGTAGAGGCTTTATTGCGTATGAAAAACCGGTTACAATCTAAATTGTAATATATGAATATGAAAGAATGGATGGGACAGGTTCTGACGCAAAAAGAACGGCTTGCTATCCCTATTATGACCCATCCCGGGATTGAACTGATTGGGAAATCAGTCCGTGAAGCCGTTATTGATGGAAAAGTACATTTTGAAGCCATACAGGCATTAAATGAAAAATATCCATCTGCAGCATGTACGGTTATTATGGACCTGACTGTGGAAGCCGAAGCTTTCGGTGCGGAAATTATTTTCCCGGAAGATGAGATACCGACTGTTTCCGGGAGATTGCTGGACGGACTGGATCCTGTCAAGAAAATGAATATTCCGGGGATGGATCGCGGAAGGTTGCCGCAATATTTGTTGGCCAACAGGCTTGCAGCAGAGAGTATTTCGGATAAACCGGTATTCGGAGGATGTATAGGTCCGTTCTCATTGGCCGGAAGATTATATGATATGTCTGAAATGATGATGGCCTGTTATTGCGAACCGGAAACTGCAAAAGCGCTTCTTTCAAAATGTTCCTCATTCCTGACAGATTATTGTCTGGAAATAAAGAAACAGGGAGTGAACGGGGTCATCATTGCAGAACCTGCCGCAGGTCTGCTTTCGGTAGAAGGATGTGACGAGTTTTCATCGCAATACATCATACCCATAATTAAAGCGGTTCAGGATGACAGTTTTATCGTTGTATTGCATAATTGCGGAAATACGGGGCATTGTACTTCAGCTATGCTCAATACCGGGGCTAATGCCTATCATTTCGGAAATATGATCGATATGTGTGATGTTTTAAGAGAATGTCCTTCTGATGTATTGGTTATGGGGAATATAGACCCTGTAGGAGTATTCCGTAGTGCAACTTCCGGACAGGTAGAACAGTCTGTTAAGGAGTTATTGGATGCAACTTCCTCCTACGCAAATTTTATATTATCTTCCGGTTGCGATATCCCGCCACATACTCCCCTTTCCAATATAGCGGCTTTTTATAAGGCTTTGGAGGAATACAATATCCGGGGTTGAAATCATGGAATATCCCTTCATCGTTACTCAAAATTGTTCATGTAGTGATCTGGAAATAAATATGGATGACCTGTATCTTTTATTAGGGTACGGGAATAATCAACCGGATGGATTGATACTGGATATGATCAGACAGGTCTTATCCGAATTGTCAACCTTCTGTAAACCGATGTTTGGCTATTGTATCTTTAGCAGTTCCGGGAAGGAAAAAGACCATATCCGCATCGGAAATGCAAAACTCCGGACAGGACGTATTGTTACATCTTCATTACGGGAATCTGAAAAAATTGCTGTATTTACCGCAACAATAGGCAAGGGATTTGATCAGTGGAATAAGTTGATGAAAGAAAAAAAGGATATGATGAACCTTTATCTGGCTGATTGCCTTGGTTCTGTACTTGTCGAAGCATGTGTATCAAAGATGATGCTTCAATTAGAGGCGGATATGATGAGGTATGATATGAAGATCAGCAATAATTATAGTCCCGGGTACTGCAACTGGCCGCTCACGGATCAAAAAGAACTGTTTTCACTGGTCCCTGAAAAGTTTTGTGGTATCACCCTTACTGACTCATGCCTAATGCAACCCATAAAATCCGTGAGCGGGATTGTGGGAATTGGCAGTCAGATGGTAAAACGTCCTTATGGTTGTGCTATCTGTGATATGACGGAATGTATCAGGAAAAAATATTCATAGTTTCTATCCGGGATAACTACACTGAATGAGCGTACAATTTGAGATGTGGCTTATTCAATCTGTTGGATGGTAAATTTGCTATTCCCGGGTCATTGCATATTTTACAAAAAACATGTAGGTTTGCATTTGTTTGTTGACCATAAAAAATAAAAAAGTGAGTAAGGTATTGATTATCGGAGCTGGCGGTGTAGGTACCGTTGTAGCTCATAAAGTAGCTTCTGTTCCTGAAGTTTTCAGCGAAATAATGCTGGCCAGCCGTACCAAATCGAAGTGTGATGCTATTGCTGCTGCTATTGGCGGCAACCGCATTAAAACAGCACAGGTAGATGCTGATCATGTGCCGGAATTGGTGGCGCTTATCCGAAGTTTTCAGCCGGACCTGGTGATTAATGTGGCTTTACCATATCAGGACCTGACCATTATGGATGCTTGTCTTGAAACTGGGGTCAGCTATTTGGATACAGCCAACTACGAGCCTAAAGAGGAAGCCAAATTTGAATATAAATGGCAATGGGCTTATCAGGACCGGTTTAAAAATGCGGGCTTAACGGCTATCCTGGGCTGTGGTTTTGACCCCGGAGTAACCAGCATATTCACTGCTTATGCTGCCAAACATTATTTCGATGAAATACAATATCTGGACATTGTCGATTGCAATGCCGGTGATCATGGCCATCCGTTTGCCACTAATTTTAATCCCGAGATCAATATCCGGGAAGTGACCCAAAAAGGAAAATACTGGGAAAACGGAAAGTGGGTATATACCGAACCTCATGAGATCCACCAGCCTTTGAACTATCCTGACATAGGACCCAAAGAATCTTACCTGATCTATCATGAAGAACTCGAATCTTTGGTGAAAAACTATCCGACTCTGAAACGTGCCCGTTTTTGGATGACCTTTGGACAGGAATACCTGACACATCTAAGGGTAATACAAAATATCGGAATGGCGGGCATTGAGCCGGTGAACTATCAGGGAATGGAAATCGTTCCAATACAATTCCTTAAAGCAGTGCTGCCCAATCCAGGTGATCTGGGAGAAAACTATACCGGATGGACCTCTATTGGCTGCCGTATCCGGGGAATAAAAGACGGGAAAGAACGTACCTACTATATATACAATAATTGCAGTCACGAAGCGGCATACAAAGAAACAGGAACACAGGCCGTCAGCTATACTACTGGCGTTCCGGCCATGATCGGTGCGATGATGTACCTGAAGGGCCTCTGGAAAAAACCGGGTGTGCAGAATGTAGAAGAGTTTGATCCGGATCCGTTCATGGAGCAACTAAATCTGCATGGCCTGCCCTGGCACGAGTTGCACGATGTTGACCTGGAGTTGCCTAAGTAATTATGAGTACGCCCCGCTATAGGCTGGTATATAATTTATTACGAAAACAGATACTCGATGAGGTGTTTGCTGAAGGTGATTTGTTGCCTTCGGAGAATGAATTATGTGCACAGCATGGAGTAACCAGACCGACTATCCGGCATGCACTGGATGCATTGGTCAATGACGGATTGATCATCAAGCACAAAGGGAAGGGGAGCATTGTCCGCCGCCGGCCTAATGCAGTGGGAATATTATCTATTTCGGGGATCACTACCGCATTGGGTAAACATAATGTACAGACAAAGATCATTGGTAAGCCACACGTTGCCCCATGGCCCGTACGGTTTCCCTATGAATTGAATGAAACCGAGCTGAAAGCAGGATGTATCTGTATGGAACGTGTACGACGTGTCAATGAGAAAGATATATTCTATGAGCAGACCTATCTTCCTGCAGCATATTTTCCACGGTTTTCATTACGAAACATGCATAACCGCTCATTATTCGATATATTGCGGAAGGGATATGATGTCGAGATAAAAGGAGGGGAACAATTGATCCGTTCCATCCCTGCAGATGATCGGCTAAGTACATATTTCAACATTCAACAGGGACATCCGGTATTGTATCTGGAACGTAAGTTTGTGATCAATATTCCCGATGTACATATCTATTCTTTGCTGTATTGTAATACAGAAGAGTTTGCTCTTTACGGGACTTTCTAAATATCTTGTTAAAAAATAACCGGAATATTTTGTATTCAGGAAAATTAGTAATTACTTTGCATTTAAAAGTACTTTTATATGAGTTCAAATATCGAAGACCTTAAGCACATCCGGAACATGATGGAACGGTCATCCAAGTTTCTGTCATTAAGTGGAATATCCGGCATATCGGCAGGTGTTATCGCCCTGATCGGGGCTGCAGTAGCTTATTTTGTCCTGTTTCGTCAGGGAGCAGTAAAATATGACGAGCATATGCGGGCATTGGGTAGCGGATCGACTGTTGGTATCAGGATGCAGATGGCATTACTGGCCATGATCGTCCTTTTTTGTGCGGTTTGTACCGCCTGGTATTTTTCGTCCAGAAAAGCCAGGAAAGCCGGGTTTAAACTTTGGACATCCACTGCGAAAAGGACTTTGTACCACTTCCTTATTCCATTGTTTACCGGTGGTATTTTTTGTATCGCACTTGCAGTGAACAATAATATTCATCTGATAGCTTCGGCAACACTGGTGTTTTACGGATTGGCCCTGATCAATTCCGGAAAATTCACAGTAGCGGAAGTCCATTACTTAGGCATCTGTGAAATTATACTGGGTCTTTTGGCCGGTTTTTTCCTGAATTACGGATTGATCTTCTGGGTGGTTGGTTTCGGGGTGATGCATATTGTATACGGGCTTCGAATGTATTATAAATATGACCGGAAATGAAAAATATTATTTCCGGTTTAAATAAGCTGTTTGACAGCCGGATCAAGTTGGGGATCATGGCTGCCTTATCCGTGAACGATGGAGTTGATTTCAACACACTGAAAGAAATACTTGAGATCACGGATGGAAACCTGGCCAGTCATCTAAAGGCGCTGGAAAAGCATGGATTGATTTCCGTGCAGAAACAGTTTGTCGGGCGAAAGCCCAACACCACTTATTCTATCACAGCTTTAGGTAAGGCTACGTTTCAGGAGCACCTGAACGCATTGGAAAAATTAATTCGTCCATTATAATTATATTTTTTTATCTAAAGACTTTGAATTTCAAAGTTCTTTTAAATTTATAAATAATAGTATCATGAAAAACAATCAGTCAATCTGGACAAAGATGGCCAACAGCGCCACAGTTAAAGCAATCATCATCGGGGTCTTGATCCTCCTGATGTTCATCCCGATCAATATGATCAGAAGTTTAATCTACGAACGGGAACATTCGAGTAAATCGGTAGGCCATGAAATCAGTTCAAAGTGGGGTAACCAGCAGACATTGACCGGGCCGGTGATCGTTGTTCCGTTCAAGTACAACAGGATGGACAATCATGTATTGAAGGAAGTAAATGACCTGGCTTATTTCCTGCCTGAAGACCTGGATATTGAGACAAGGCTGGATCCTGAGATACTTTACCGGAGTATTTATAAGATGGTGGTATATCAGTCGGATATAAAAGTCAACGGGAGTTTCACACAACCGGATTTTAATGATCTGGGGATCACACCCACTTCCATTGACTGGGAAAATGCTTTCATCAGTATTGGTATTTCCGATATGCGGGGCATCCGCAGCAGCATTATTTTTGATTGGAACGGGACCGGCAGGGAAGTAAACCCCGGAAGCAGTAATCATCTGATTAAATCAGGCGTGAATGTGAAGATTCCGCTTTCTTCGTCAGCACCTAAGGATACTAAATATACATTCAAGTTTGATATTGTCCTTAATGGTAGCCAGGGTATATTTTTCACGCCGGTAGGAAAAACAACCCACCTGTCAATGACATCGAAGTGGAACTCTCCCAAATTTGACGGGGCGTTCATCCCTGAAAAACGGACTATCGCTCCCCAGGGATTCACCGCTGAATGGAATGTATACAACTATAACCGTAATTTTCCACAGATGTGGGCAGGTAATGAGTATGACCTGGACGCCTCTGAATTTGGCGCGTATCTGCTTATTCCGGTAGATCATTACCAGAAATCGGAACGCTCTGTGAAATATGCCATCATGTTTATCGCGCTGACCTTCCTGGTGTTTTTTCTTGTCGAACTGATCAGCCGTAAACGGATTCATCCGTTACAGTACCTGCTGGTAAGCATTGGATTGATCTTATTCTATAGTTTGCTACTGGCACTTTCAGAGCACATGAACTTTAATCTGGCCTATCTTCTGTCGGCTTTATCCATCATTCTTCTGATTACCGGTTACTCATGGTCTATTTTCAGGACGAAGAAACAAACTGCATTGATGGGTATCTTCCTTACAGCTTTGTATATATTCCTATACACTATATTACAACTGGAAGATCTGGCATTGCTGATCGGCAGTGTGGGATTATTTATCGCCCTGGCAGTGGTAATGTATATCTCGCGTAAGATAGACTGGTACCGGAATCAATCGGAAGATGAACCCATATCCTGATCATTCATGATGATAAACAGGATATTGATATTTACCGGGTTGGTGATTTTATCGATGGGTATAGCAATGCTGGTCCACTCTTCTTCTCTTCAGATCTATACTGATAAAGATGAGTTTCGCAAAAATGCATATGATCCGGACCGGACCAAAAGCTTTCATAAAATTAGAAAGGAATACCTTACCCCGAAAATTGAACTGGAGGATTATGGGATCACTTTCGTCGTGACAGGTGCATTCATTTTAATGATCTCTTTTATAGGTATTCATCGGTTAAGGACACCAAATAAGAAATGGTGGATCAAAGTCCTGGGTATTTTGGCCGCATTACTCACCAGTTTTGGATATGCCAGGTATATAATACTTGAAGCGTATAGGGGTGCTTATCCACTCTGGGGTGACAGCATTGCTATTCCCCTTGCGCTTACTCCGGTCATACTAATCATATTATCCGGCTGGGTGGCATTAAATCTAATCGGGATTCGGGGAGATTTTAAAACGAATGTTCTTATTTTTCCTTTTAGATTTAACCATTTGAATTATTGGTATGTGATCATCTTGTTATTGACCATTATGATGACCCTGTCAGTGATTTTTTACGGGGACTTTTGGCAAGTATTCCCCGGATTTCTATGGATCTATTTTTATACCAGTATTTTGCTCGGGAGAAGGCAGGCTAAAATGGAAAAAATAAAGATGATCGTTCCAAGTGTGTGAGATAATATTTATGATGCAAAAGAGACCGCTTTTTATAAAAAAACGGTCTCTTTTTCTATCGGTCCGTGTTGAGGTTGAATAGAAATCATTATTTTTATCCGCACATAAATCTGTCTGATCATCCATGAACGGTAAACCCATCTTCATCCTGTCCGTTATAGCCATTTTCCTTTTTTCATGCCAATGGGATTCAACGGTTGATGCTTTGTTACAGAAGGCAGATGATTCTATGGATAATGATCCATCTGTGGCCAACAGGATCCTTCAGGAAATAGAATATCCACAAAAACTGAATAAAAAACAACTGGCCGATTATCATTTTTTGAATGCCAGATATCTGTCTAATATATACGGAGACCTTGCCCGGGCCGACTCATTGAATGATATGGCATTGAATGAATATCTTTTAGCCGGAGATACGGCATTAATTATCAGATCATTGAATCTTGGGGGTGGAATATTGCTGGACAGAGGTAAACCCAAAGAAGCCATTTCTTATTTTGAGAAGGCTATATTGTATATAAAAGAAGACCAGCTTTCAGCATTGAGTTTTTTTTATGTTCGGCTCGGACAGAGTTACCTGCAGATGAAAGAGTATGAACAGTCAATAGAAGCATACCGGAGATCATCAGCCATTAATGCAGATACAGACACTGCGAGGATTTTGAATAATTGGTTGAGCCTGGCATTGGTATGTCGCTCGGCTGGTATGTATGAAACGGCTATAAGTTATTATGATAGTGTGTTGTACATGGCTCCTCAACACTCCGGATTTCAATGGATGGTATCTGGTGTTCATTACCGGAAGAGCCGGACTTATTCGGAAATGAAGGATTACCGCCAGGCACTGCAACAGGCAGAGCTTAGCCTGAAATATAAATACAGGCGCAATGAGGTTCCCTTATATAACCTGGCTAAAGCCCGTATCTATATGAGACTGGGCGAAGGAGATTCAGCGCAGTATTACCTGAGAATTGCCGCACAGAATACGGATGAGTATGTGTCGAACCTGGCCTATCAATCCCAGCTCGAATACGAAAAAGAGAACCATCATTTTGAAAAAGCGTACCAGACCTGGTTAAAACAAGATGAATCATTATCCGGGATCATAAGTAACATAAACTATGAAATGGCCAAACAGCAATTCAAAGAAGAAAAATTAAAGAATGAAAATAACCTGTTGAAACTGGCCAAACGGGAGCGTGAAATATATCTGTTATTGTTGGGAATAGCCCTGTTGGTGAGCTTTTTACTGTTCTATATTTTTTACGCACGGAATAAGAGAAAAAGATTGCTGGAAAGTCACCTGCAACAGGAACAATTATTGGAAAGCCGGGCTGCACTGGCGGAAAATGAAAACCTGTTGTTGCGTAAAGAAAACGAATTGAGTTCATTACGTGCGAAGGCCAGTGGATTAAGGGAATCCCTTTTCAGGAAAATGAGTATTTCTCAGAAAATACCCTCATTGGACGAATCGAATGAAAAGGAAGAAAATGAAAGCCACCGGAAAATCAATTTATCCGATTATGACTGGGTAGAGTTGATACATACGGTCAATCAGGTATATGGCGGTTTCGTAGACCGGCTAAAGGCGGCCTATCCGCAATTGACTGAAGCCGATGTCGCTTTTTGTTGCCTGGTAAAGATCAGGGTGAATATGGCCGATCTTTCTGATATATACTGTGTCAGCAAGGCCGGTATTACCAAAAAGAAGACCCGGATGAAACAGTTAAGATTCGGGATCGCAGACGAGAAAACTACATTGGATGATTTCTTATATCAATTTCAATAACTTGTCCGTCGTTACTATTTTCTTTAAACAGATAAATATTTAATTTTCAGATATTTAACCTAAAGAAGATGTCCGTGAGAAAAATTGTATTCTTTTTTGTCGACGTTTATTTTTGTGTTTTTAATCACTTAAAAATGAATGCCATGAAAAAAGTGTTGATCGGGTTGATTTCTTTGGTTTGCTGTGTGGGGTATGCGCAGGATTTAAAGAAGAGTAAAAAAGTTGCCGATAAGGTAAAAGTAGGAAAACAAGAGGTAGTGGTCGGCAACAGAACTTTGTTGAAAGATACGGTAACGCTTCCATTAAGTTTTTTTACGGAAGAATTGAAAATGATCAAACTGGAAAATAAGGATGAAGCATTGGCTTCTACCGGTTCTGTCATTATCGGCGAACAACATATTCTGGTGAAAGGATCAGGAGATAATCCGTATAAGTTGTTTACCAAAGACGGTAAATATATTACCAATATCGGTGCACGTGGAAGAGGAGCTGGTGAGTATGGTAATGTGTACGATGAGTTCCTGGATGAAAAACATAACCGGATCTACATCCTTCCATGGAGTACTAATAGTATTCTGGTATATGACCTGAAGGGCAAGGTACTGGATCCTGTCCGGCTGCCCATGAACGTACCGAAAGGAAAGATCTTTGTTGATCCGTCGGGGACTACTGTTTCCGTACTGGCTGTTCCCTTTACAGGTAGCCCTTATATTGTATGGACGCAAAAAATATCAGGAGAACTGGTCAGCGGGATCGCACCCGGACATCTTGCCATTAACCCCCGTGATGCTTCCGGATCTTTTACCGGTTTTAACAATGAAGCAGCATCAAGTAAAAATACATCTAATATAGACATATTCCTTTCTACTTTCGGAGCACGTCTGGATACTTTGTATCACTATGACATAAAGGGCAATAAATTAATTCCGAAGTTTGCCATGAAATACGGAAGTAGTAAAGTTCCTATCTTTTGGTATGCTGAATGGCCCCATCATTATGTGGGCAATTTGGCAGAACCAAAACAAATCAGCGAGTCGATGACCACTACCACGAAAAATGTTTTTTTCATCATTGAAAAATCAAGTTTGAAAGGCTCTTTTTTCAAACTATACAATGATTTTCTCGGGGATATGGAGATCGGATGGCCCAGTTTTGCTTTTTCCAACGGTTATTATATAAAGAACTATGATCCGGGGGATTTAATAGAAGACCTGGAAAAACTATTATCATCCAATAAAAAAATGTCATCCGATATGCGTAAAAAACTGACTGATCTTAAGAATTCAGTCAAAGAAACAGACAATAACTATATTTTTTACGCAAAACTGAAGTAGCAGGAATCTTTAAGAGCATTTCAGAATACTACATGCTGAGATGCTCTTTATCAAAATAACTTCAGGAATACTTTAAGCCCGTTATAGCTGTTTAACTTTATATATTATAATTTATGGTAAAGATAATCTTTTTAGGAATATTCATTTGCACATATCTGATTGCTGATGCAAAAGAAGATGGGACCATATCTGAAAAAGTGGTGAATGGCTCCAAAGTAATGGTTTGTTCCATGGATAAGGTAAAGAAAAACGAAATCACCATCCCACTTAGCCAGCTTGTGGAGGATTGTTCTTTGATCCATTTGGAAAATCTGGAAAATGCGTTTTTTAAACCCTGGTTTACTACTGTCACGGATAAATATATCGGGGTCAGGCAACAAGGTGGTAATCCATACAAATTATTTTCCCGTTCCGGAAATTTTTTATGTGATATCGGTAGTATCGGACATGGACCAGGAGAATTTACCATATCCTTGTATGATGATCTTATTGATGAAAAAAACGAATTGATCTACCTTGCTCCTATGACTGGAGATAAGATACTGGTATTTAGCACTTCCGGAAAATTCATAAAAAATATAATTGCTCCCATTCGCTTGAAAAAACCTAAATTATATTTATCTGATGGTATCTTAACCGTGATACATATGGCTTTTAGGGGAGACGAAGCCATTGTTTTTCAGTTCGACTCAAATGGAGATGTGATCAAAAAGTTATCGCCACCTGCACATCTGTTGGTGAATGATTATAACGGGGAAATATTCAATACCCGGAATACCAGGGAATTTGAATTTCTTCATACAAGTAGTGATACATTGTATCATTATGATATAAAAAGGAACCGGATATTACCCGTTTTTACCATACAATCAAACGCTTCCGAAAAACCATTCAGACAATATATGGAACTGAATAATCAATACATCTCCAATGTTTTTGGAAAAGGTCTGATTTATAACGACAAAACGAACAGGACTTCTTCATACATCAAAATTGTAAATGACTATTATGGAAATTTATCCACGCCTGGTTCTGTTGTAAATTTCAGGAATGGGTGGTATGTATATAACCTGCAGCCGGAACAATTAATGGAAAATATCGAAAAACGTCTTGTCGAAAGTAGTTGTACGGGAAAAGACAAACAAAAACTTGAAAAATTACTTTCTTCATTAGAAGAAGGGGCGAATAATGTTTTGTTTTTAGGAAAATTAAAGTAGAACCTGAAATTGTGGAAAATTGCTTTAAAAACATCTTTGCCTAAAAATTTTAGGCAAAGATGTTTTTAAATGTCTGATTATTTTTCGTTGTGTCGGTAACTTTAATACCATCCCCCAATCAATACACTACTGCTTTTCTGGTTTTATGATCCTTTGAAGCCACCAGATAAACCCCGGTGCTAAGGCTAAGTACCGCCGTTTCATTTTCTTTCATGTCCAATACCTTTACCAGCAGTCCGGTGACCGTGTATACGAATAATTTAACGGACATCTCGGGTTGTATGTATAATTTGCCGTACTTTGACCATATCGCGATATCATCTGGTAGATCTGTAATGTCTATTTCTCCGGTCACTGTATTACCGTCCGCCGGAGTATCAGACTCATAGGCGCCGATATCAATAATCCCCCCTATGATCCGTGCTTTACTGGCCTGCTTTTTCTCCTCCTCATTCATGAAGAGGCTTATTGCATCAAGGTATTTTTGATTATTCCCCACATTAATCAATGGGCTTCCTTCTTTCAATTGAAAATTTCCGGTTGGGAAATCCTGAAACAATGGATCTTTATACTTGTTCAGATTTCCGATGCCCGGGCCATATTCTTCCGTTCCGGCCGATTTTTGGTTGTCTGTTGCATCATCTTCGGAATCAATATCGATCCGGTTTTTGTCGCTTGCAAGATAAAAACGTGTGATGTTTTTCATGTCCACGTTTTCTTTGGTGAGCGATCCGCCATTTACAGGTGCATTATTTTCCGTAGTATAGGAAAGCGATTGGGTAACCCCATTTGCACCTCCCTTTATACGGGTTTCAACTGTGATTAATCCGCCGTTTTCCGCTTCATAATATAACTCATTTCCCGATGTCCGTTTTGTCAACGATATTTGATGTGCTGTGAATTTCATGGTCCCATCGGAAACAAACCCGATGGAGCGCATCCAATCCTGTTGTGTCTGCTGACTCTGAATGGATACCCTGGAAGGCCGGTCAAATGTAATATTTGAACTGGCACCGCCTTTCATCAGGAGTACAGGATATTTTGTGACTATTCCCGGAATGGTGGAATCGAATTTATAACCACTCAGTGACAGCGAGCTGCCCGGCATTGCGGATAAATTGCCGTTGACTTCAAGCAGGCACTGGGAAGTGCCACGTACGTCGATATCGACTGATGAGTTCACTCCTATAATGACATCCCCTTCTACAGACAATATCTTATCGGCAACACCCTTTTGTGCATCTTCATAAATGAGAATGCTTATGGAGGAATTGCTGTTCTCAATGACCTTTTTGGGCTTTGCGCCCGATAAATATTCGCGCACTCCTTTATACCTGATTGCCGCTTTTGATTCAATCACAAAGTCAAAAGGGTGATCAGCATTGATGGCTCCGCCTCCGCCTGTAAAGCGGTCTTTCGCTGTTTCCTGCCCGGCATAATCGATCATTACTTCCGTTTGTCTCGGAAATGTTTCTACGATAAGTGACGGTTCGGAACCGGTCAATTTTAAAACGGCTTCCATGGTTCCGTCGGAATCATAGTCTTTCGTGATATTTACCACGTCGCGGAAACGGATTTGATTTGCCTTTACTGCTTCTCCCATAAAAGTTCCACCTTCTTCCGCAAATGAAATCCGTATTTCGGAGTTATCCAACAATATGCTTCCGGCTGCGTTCTCAGCCAGCTTAGGCCCTTTATAATGAACATTCCGGTAGATCAGATCAACTTTTTCGGGGGCACTGATATAGATATTCCCAGCTCCGTTCCGGCCGTTTATTGTCATACTGCGAACGGTTAAGGATCGGATTGTGCCGTTACTTTCCAGGCGGATGACTTTGGCAGGGTCTGATCTTTTCACCATCAACTCAGTCAGGGTATAGCCGTTACCATCGATCACCAGGTCGGGTTTGGCCCGTCTCGGCTGGATCACCAGATCGGACCGGTATACGGTAATGTCATTAGCAAAAATAATAGCGTCGATACTTCCATCGGCCAACGCCTCCCTGAGTTCGGAATCGTTATGTACGCGTGCACTTGTGACCGGCAGAACGGAATTGTCTTTTTTTGACTTTTCGGCGCCCATCGTGCTCATGTCGATCCATTCCATACCATATCGATTCGTTACTTCCCGGGATAACTGGAAATTCCTGTTTGCTACACCCGGAAATCCGGGATCATGGGTCAGGTAATGATTATTGCTGATATTCCCGTACCGGGGATCAACAGATACCTCCGCGGGCAATTGCAATTCTTCCAGACTACTGTTCCTGTCCTGAAAGATTTTGTTTATATTGACAATCAAATTATTGTATATCTGATCCATCGGTTGCTGCAGGTCTTCTTTTTCGTTGGCCATGTACTCATAGTAAGCATATAATTCCGGATATTTCTCCTGCCACAACGTAGTCCGGTATAAGCCTGAGGTATATAATGCCGAGATGGAAGACTCGCTGTTCTCTGTCAGCAGGTCCATAGGCGTTCTTCCTTTATATGTATTAAAGAATTCCGGATAATAAGGCAGTACTACATCACAATCTACAAAAACATTGTTGATGCAGGTCCATGGTGTAACGATAGATATCAGTCCTGCCGTAGGATAGTTATAAACTACATTGTAGGAAAAATCCCGGAAAGGAGCAGTGTTATCGTATCCTATTACAGAGCGTAACGCATGCCCGAACTTACGGCCATAGCGGTTATCCATGTTGGTCACATCATGGAAGAAATTATACCGTACTTTCACCCCGTCATTTGTAGCCAGGTAGTTCAGATACAAGGTACCGGTATCTTCCCCCATATCACAGGGAGAATCACAGAATTCATTGTTGATGATCTCAGTGTCGATGATGTTTCCGGTAATGGCCTGACCGAGACAATAAAGGAAAGTATTATTCTTCACGAGAATACCTGCGCCATGTAAGTTCAGGCCCGATCTGTAAGTAGAACCAATGAGGCCGGAATATTTGATGATGTTGTTTTCAAAAATCATATTTCCTCTTTCACGGTTTCCTGCATTACCGGACGCTATTCTACAAGCATGGTGACCTGTATTCAGAAAATAACAACCGGTCACTTTGTGGTTATATCCGTTATCTGAAGCCGGGATCACGCGAAGGTATTCGCTGAATTTATTTTCCTTCTGGGCTTCTATAAAATTGCGGGTAGTCAGTGCATTATCCCCGAGCCGGACTCCCCAGATACCGAAATTTTTCAGATTACAGTTTTCAACGGTACAATTCCTTCCTCCGCGGATATAAAAAACAGAACCTTTCGTCAGTTCAAATGTCAATCCCGAAAAAGTAATATTGGAAGCTCCCTTTACATCGATCATGAAGTTTTTATCCAGTGCGGCTATCTTTACTTCAGTATCATTCAAATCCTTAACAGGATACAGGTATAATACTCCTGTATTCTTGTCGATATAATATTCCCCCGGCTGATCCAGTTCTTCAAAAACATTTTCGAACGCTACCCTTGCATCGTCAAAAAGGCCATAGGTAGGCATGGACTGCAATTCTACGGTCATTTGCTGGGTATTGATTTCTTTTACGAGGTTCCGTTCATTTTCATAATGATAGCCGAGCATTCCGAAAACGATAATGTCTTCATAGCTTTTCCAGCTTTTCATGCGTGGTTCATCTATGCGGAATACCGGACTCTTGCCATCCCATGTTTCGCCGGGGGCACCTCTTCCTCCGTATATTTCAGATATGGAGAGATATGTGTTGTATGGGTTTTCGGGAAATATCCCTGCTGTTTTATTAGGATAACGGGCCAGGTAAAGGGCTTCATCATCCATGAAAACCTGCATCCTCCTGACATAATTATTATTGTCATAGAATTCTTCGGTAACATGTTCTTTCAGGTTATCTTTTTTCCAGAAATCCTTGCTATAGTCCAGATCATTGAGACTGAATCCGTTTTTGTATAAGTTATAACAGACTACCTTATTTCTGGCTTCAGGTGTTAACCGTTCACGCATTGTTGCATCTTTCACCTTTTCGAACTTACTGCCCTGGATATGGTATCCTCCGGTAAAAACAGGCGTTTCTCCGGGGTATGCTTTATAGATGACAGGCGAAGCGTCTGTTCCGGAGTCTTCATTAGTCAGGTAAGTTGTTTCTGTAATAGGATAGGTCCCTCCCCTGAAATAAACAATAATTCCACCGGCCGGTAATCCGGTAGCTTTTATCTTTCGGATATTGTTTCTTGCCCCGGCAATTGTTGCAAGAGGTGAATCTTCAGAACCTGTATTGCCATCATTCCCATCAGGTGCTACGTAAATAATTCTGCCAACGTTCTCCTCCGGTTCTTTATCATCCGGAACGACAGCTTCAGTATCCTTTGTCTCATTTTGTATCAGGCTGTATGAACAATGTGTATGACTGAATGCATCGTTATGGAGGTCATTTTCATTACCCCAGATAACCGAATTTGAAATTTCAGGATTGGATACGACATTGAAAATTCCACCACCCGAATTTTGACTTACTGTTATATTGACTATTACAGGAAATGAATAATAATGGTATATCCCGCCGCCCTGATCGGCAGAGTTGTGGTTTACCGTAACATTGGTCAACACGGGGAATGAATGGAAACTGTATATCCCTCCACCATAAACCGCTGAATTATTTTTTACAATTATATTATTCAGCCTGGGAGAAGAACGCATGATATATATCCCACCTCCCGCATCCTGCCTGTATTCCTTTCCATCTATAAAAACGGATTCCTTCCCGTTTGCATTTCCTCCTGTAATGGTAAGGCCATCAAGAAGCGCTTCACATCCATTTGAGAATATCAATACATGATAACTGGAGCTATTGTCCGTATTTCCGTTCAGAATAGTCAGGTTTTTCTTATGATCCCTTCCTTCCGGATTGATTTCGTATCCTGCAAATCCACCATAGATCCGTATATTTTTCGAAATGATAAATGTGTTATTCCGGTTTCCGGGAGTCCCGTTTGTATTGTTTGCCTGAATTACGGGAGTATATGTTCCTGAGGTTATCCAAATCTGATCACCGTCCGTGGATCCATTGATCATGGCCTGCAAATCGCCCGATGCGTTTGTCCATGAACTCCCATTTCCTGTAGCTCCGGCTTTTACATAACGAACTGTTGATGATACTGTGGTAATATTGATGAAGGACAAAAAAAATACTAAAGCATAAAATGGCAATAGCTTCATATTATTTGTTCGGTTTAAACGGTAGATTTTAATTTTTAGATGGCAAAGTTAGTTGCTGCTAACTTATCTTGGAAATAATAACTCAAAAAATGAAAATATATTATCTTGAAACATATTTATAGTAGTTAGAAATCTCATTACAAAACTTTCATAAAAGAAAATTCATACTTTTCGATAAAATGTATGAATTTTCTTGAAGTTTAGATCCTTGATACTGTTAAAAACAATGTAATGATTTTAACTGGTAAATACTTTTATTTTTACTTCAATGTTATTTCTTGTCGCATTAGAATATGGACATACCTGATGTGCTTCTGCTGCCAGTTCTTCTGCTTCTTTTTGGTCCATGCCGGGAATGTTGACATCCATCTCCACTGCGAGCATAAATCCTCCGCCTTCTTTTTTACCGATGCTCACTTTTGCAGTTATTGATGACTCTATTCGCTTTCTTTTCAATAGGGCAACATGGTTTAAGGCGCTTCCAAAACATGCAGAATAACCTGCTGCAAATAATTGTTCCGGATTGGTATATTTACCATCGGGACCTCCCATTTCTTTGGGTGGTTTCACTTCAAAATCCAATAATCCGTCCGATGATTTTACGTGACCATTTCTTCCGCCCACCGAAGTAGCTACTGCTGTATATAATGCTTCCATGCTTTGATAAATTAGTGATTTATGTGATTAGTCATCACAAATATACGAAAATAGTTTATAAAACTACTTTCTACCGGCTGAATAATTTTTGTTACGTTCCTGTTCAGGAATGTAATTGCCAAGACAGAATCGTCTTATACTTTAATTTTCCTGGCAATTTTTCCAACAGTAAGTCCTTGTATTACGATGGAAAAAACTACCACGAAATAAGTCGCGGCAATGATGATTTGTTTATAGGGAGAATCGGAGAGGGACAGAGCAAGTGCAATCGGAACGCCTCCTCTCAGACCTCCCCATACAAGAATAATAATGGCCCCATGAGAGAATTTTTCTTTTAGAGGTAATGTTACTGCAGGAATTTTAATAGATATGTAACGGGCAAATAAAGTAGTTACGATACAGATTATGCCAATCAGCCAGTAATTTTGCAGATTAGGAATAAGCAATAGCTCAAATCCGATGAGCAGAAACAATACGGCATTCATGATATCTTCGAGTAATTCCCAGAAAATAGCTACCTGGCTTTCCCCCGGAACCCTCCGTCTTTTGGAATTTCCCATCAGTAGTCCTGCGGCTACCATCGTTAATGGGCCTGAAATGCCCATGAAATGTGCAATCATAGTTCCCCCCATCACCACTGAAAGGGTGATCAATACTGATACTTTATAATCTTCATTTGCGCCAATCTCTGCTTTAGCTCCGATATATCCGAGCAATAGCCCTACTAAAAGTCCCCCGATCGCCTCTTTCACCAGTAACCATGAAATATTAATAAAAGATAGGTCTACAGATTGTCCGTCTGCGGCCTTAAGTAATACAGCCACCACCACTACGGCTATACCATCATTGAAGAGGGCTTCACCTGAGATTTTCATCTCAAGGGATTTTGGGACATTGGAATTTTTCAGGATACTGAGTACGGCAATAGGGTCAGTCGGAGAGATCAATGCACCAAATATTAAACAATAAACCAAAGGGATTTCCAGATGTAAATGTACCATTGGAAATATGAAGTTCAGCAAATAATACAGGACAAAACCGATCACAAAAGTAGATATGATCACACTTAGGGTGGAAAAAATAATTACCGGTAATTTTTGTTCTTTCAGGTCACTCATTGCAATAGGAATAGCCCCTGCAAAAAGAAGAAAATTCAACATGCCTCCCATCAGCAGATCAGGAAAATCCATATTATTAAGAATATGTGAAAATTCCTGTAAAGGTGCAGAAGGGAATATTTTTCCTACCAAGACAAGTACCAATGAGACAATGAATGCGATAAGCATAATCCCTATCGTAGACGGAAGTTTTAAATACCGGATGTTGAGATATGAGAAAACCGTAGCCAATACGATCAATATTGAAAGTGAGTAATATAGTTCCATCTGTTTTGGATAAGGTTAAATATATTTCTGGTTTGATGACAAAAATATATTTTAAAATAGATAGAATCAAATAAAAAATATGAAATCGGCTACTTAATTTTGACCGGATATTGATGTTTTAAAAGTTGTATTATCGACTGTTGCTGTACCATCAGTAGTATTTAAATATCAATATTTTGAAAATAAATGGATATAATGTGGAATTTTTCAGCTACATTTGCCCTAATTAAAACAGGACGCTAACGTATGCTGACATGACAATAACTTAATTCAGGGCATTACGTAGTTTAATTTTTGTTTATAAAAATTGTGACTTTTTAGAAACTAATAAAAAAGAGTATGGATTGGATTGTGAAAACAATGCAAAATTCGCCAGAGTTAGCTATATTTCTGACATTGGCCTTAGGTTTTGCAATTGGAAAGGTGAAAATCAAAAGTTTCAGTCTTGGATCGGTAACCGGAGTGTTATTAATGGGAGTGGTGGTAGGACAATTGGATATTACTATTTCTCCTACAGTGAAATCCGCTTTTTTCCTCATTTTTCTTTTTGCTGTCGGTTACAGTGTCGGACCGCAATTTGTACGAAGTCTGAGGAAAGATGGAATACCGCAGATTCTTTTTGCATGTATCGTTTGTGTAATGTGTCTGGTGGTTCCATGGGTATGTGCGTTGATTGCCGGATTTGATATCGGAAATACGGTCGGATTATTATCTGGGGCCAATACTATTTCTGCAGTGATTGGTGTCGCTACGGATACCATTAATCAACTCTCGATCGATGCGGCGGAGAAACAAAGAATGATCAACGAGATACCTGTGGCTTATGCGGTTACTTATATATTTGGGACTGCAGGAACAGCGTGGTTTCTTTCTTCGATAGGACCTAAAATTCTGGGTGGAGATATTATTAAGGAAACGCGTGAATATGAACAAACGCTGGGAGGAGCCATTCAGGATGATGATCCCTCCTTAGAAGACGCCTATGATGGTACAACTTTCCGTGTGATTAAGGCTTCCAGCAACTTTTTCGATACAAGCAAAACAGTGGATGAGGTGGAAAAAATGCTGGTAAAAGAAGGCTGGCCTGTATATATTGAACGTATGCGGAATGGGAAAGGAGAAATCATTCAGGAACCACAGATCGATCAAAAAATAGAGAAGAATGACTTATTGGTACTTAACGGACCGATCGATTCACTGATCGCCGATGAAAATTCCATTGGTATAGAAGTGGCCGATCCTGAATTACTGGGTTTCCGGGTAGAAGCGATCAAGGTGATTGTAACGAATAAGGCAGCCGTGGGTATGACCCTGGCCAAAATGAAAACATGTAAAGATCGTCATGGTGTTGTTTTGCGTAGGATACACCGTGGAAACGCTGAAGTGCCTTTATTAAAGAATGTCAAGCTGGAACGGGGTGATGTTGTCGAAATTGAAGGACGCAAAACAGACGTGGATCGCTTTGCCAAATTTTTGGGACTTGCAGAAAGACCTACCAATGTAACTGATTTATTATATGTTGCTTTAGGGATTTTTATCGGAGGAATATTAGGTACATTAGCCATACGTGTTGGAAACGTTCCTTTGAGTTTAAGTGCCAGTGGGGGAGTGTTGATCTTGGGAATTGTCTTTGGCTGGTACCATTCCCGCCGTCCTAATATTGGCGCTGTTCCCCAACCTGCTGTTTGGCTCATGAATAATTTAGGATTGAATACATTTATAGCTGTAGTTGGCATCACTGCCGGTCCGAACTTTATCGCAGGACTTCAGGCACATGGTATCAGCCTGTTTATAGCCGGTATTTTTGTCAGTATTATTCCAATGTTGGTTGGTTTATTGATGGGTAAATATATTTTTAAATTTCCCAAAGCGATTACTTTGGGTGCCTGCGCCGGTTCACGTACAACCACTGCAGCATTGGGCGCGATTCAGGATACTATAAAAAGTAAAGTCCCCGCACTTTCTTATACCACCACTTATGCAATAGGAAATACATTATTGATAATTTGGGGAGTCGTTATTGTGCTTCTGATGAGTTAAAAAGAATCATACAAAAAAATTATAATCGAATTATGGATACTAATGTTTTAGAAAAATTAAAAACTTCACGTAAGCGTGAACAACAATTGGAACAACTTAGTCCTTTTGAACTGAAAGATAGCCTGATTAAACTGGCTTCGGAAGAAAATGAAAGATCCACCCGTACCATGTTAAATGCGGGGCGAGGAAATCCGAACTTTATAGCTACTTTACCCCGTGAAGCTTTTTTCACTTTAGGCCAGTTCGGTTTGGCGGAATGTCGCCGTAGTATGGATCAACCGGTTGGCTTGGCAGGTATACCGCAAAAGAAAGGTATCGGCAAGCGTTTTGAAGCTTTCCTTAAAGAGAAAAGCCAGCTTCCCGGAATCGATTTGCTGAAGTACATATATGAATATGGACTTAAAACGCACAGATTCGATCCGGATGATTGGGGACTGGAGTTAGCTGAAGGCATTATTGGAGATCAATACCCCAGTCCTGTACGGATGCTTAAGAACTGTGAAGTCATTGTACATGATTATCTGATTCAGGAAATGTGTCAGAATAAACCGAGCCGTGCCGGAAAATATGACCTTTTTGCTACCGAGGGAGGAACAGCTGCTATGTGTTATATTTTTGATTCACTGGTAGAAAACGGGTTACTGAAAAAAGGTGATAAAATTGCATTGGGTGTTCCTACATTTACACCTTATCTCGAAATACCCGAATTAGACAAATACCAGTTTAAAATCGTATATGTACATGGTTCGGCCAAAGACAGCCAGGGCAATTCGAATTTCCAGTATCCCGATGAAGAGTTGGATAAATTAGGGGATAAATCTGTCAGGGCATTTTTTATCATTAATCCGAGTAATCCGACATCAGTGGAAATCTGTGAAAAATGCCGGAAATACCTTGTGAAAGTCGTCAAAAACCTCAATCCTAACCTAATGATCCTCACTGATGACGTTTACGGTACTTTCGTTGACGGGTTTGTTTCATTAATGCGTGATCTTCCTCAGAATACCCTTTGTGTTTATTCGTTTTCGAAATATTTCGGAGCGACAGGATGGCGTATAGGTGTCATCGCTTTGCATGAAGATAATATATATGATGATATGCTTACTGCCATTCCACAGAAAGAAAAGGATCGGCTGGCAAGGTTGTATGAAAGCCTGACCATTTACCCTGAGAAATTAAAGTTTATCGATCGGCTGGTCGCTGATAGCAGACAGGTAGCATTGAACCATACTGCGGGATTGTCTTTGCCGCAACAGATCCAGATGATGCTTTTTGCCGCTTTTGCTTTAATGGATAAGGATAACAAATATAAAAAAGCTTGTAGCAATCTTCTTCAGAAACGATATAATCTTTTCTGGGAAGGGATGAATATTCCGGTCATTCCTGATCCGGACCGTGCTGCTTATTATTGTGAAGTAGACATTGAGGAGTGGGGAATGAAAAATTATGGTAAAGAATTCATGTCTTTCATGAAAAAGAACTTTGAACCGGTAGATATTGTATTCCGGTTAGCTGAAAAATGCCGCGTAGTACTATTGAATGGTGGAGGCTTTGCCGGACCGGAATGGTCGGTTCGTGTATCATTGGCCAACCTTGATGATAATGCTTATGCAACAATAGGTAAAGCATTATCGGAAACCATGCAGGAATATGTGGATGCCTGGAAAAAAAGTTAAATCACACATATAACCAGATAGCAATGAAACACGAAGTTGATCTTCGTGTTTCATTATTTTTAAGTAATATAAAACAATTAAAGTCATATTTTCTGAACGTAATTCATTTGATCAATGTGACTTAAGGAAATAATAAATAGCACAGAGTGCTTAATACATAAACAATTACAGATGAAGAAGCTATATATTATTGGTATTTGCTTTTTGCTGTTGGGGTCAAAATTATCCGCTCAACACAGAGAGAGTCAGAATATTTTTGATAAACTATTGTGGGATGATAAAATGCTGAATGTGATGGTAGACACCCGTGTCGATTTTCAAACGGAATTCCGGAGTTCTGATCTGCAGAGCGCTTCTTTTCGTGCGCAAACCATTAAGTTGTGGCTGGTAGGTGAAATAATTCCCGGGATACGTTACCGTTTCCGTTATCGTTTAAACAAGCCTCAAACACCGTTGATCCGTGATAATTACGGGAGCAATGTTGATCATGCCTGGATTGCTTTCGATGCAGGTAAAAACTTTACTTTCACAGTCGGACGGCAGTCAGTGCAACTTGGGACTTATGAATACGATTACAATGGTGCCGATATCTATCAATCCACTATGGTGAACGGGGATTTTGATTTATACAAAACAGGGATCAATGTAGCTTACCGTTTTGCCGGACAGGTAATGAATTTTCAGGTAGTGAATTCCGATGCTCCTCAATTTGCCAGTGAAGAATATAAAAACAAAGCTATTGCTATGAACTTGCTATGGCAGGGGAGCCTATTCAATAATGTATTGAACACCCGTTGGGGGTATGGTGCTTTTCAACATACGAAATCTAAATTTTATAACTGGTTCACTGCAGGTACACAAATACATGTAGGCGATTTTACTACTGAGCTGGATTATTTTTATGGAGCACGTAACATGGATTATTCATCCGTTGTAAGTGTTGATTCATTGGGAAACAGGTATGTCCAGGATCAATCGGTTTCTGTGAATATTAAGTATAATTTCGGAAAATGGAGGCCTTTTGTAAAAGGAATCTGGAGTCTTCGCCATGATAAGGATTATGATCGTGATGCATATCAAATGTCAGGTATACAGGGTGTTATAGAATATTATCCTTTTGAAAACCCGTTAATTAAAAATCTCCGGTTTCATCTGGCATATGCCTATGGAAATACCGGATTCAAAGGTGAATTTGGTAGCTTAACTGACCAGCACACACATACTTTATTGATAGGTATGAGATGGCTGTTTAAGGTGAAATAGTTGATTGTCAGAATATATGAGTTTAATGGTCAAGATTTATAAAAAATTGTTTTTCAAATTTTGATGTATCCAATAGAAATAAATGTGAAGATAAAACTTCAATGACTATTTAATAAAATATGACAAGAATTTTCCATGTTATTATAATGAAGATTGTATCATGGAAATAGGATTTTTGTCAAATCTTTCATAGGAATTGGATTGTAAAAGTATCTGGATCTGTTATCTTTGCTGCTTAAAACAGCGGGAATGGATAAAGTGCTTTCAAGGGATAAAATATTGATCAGGACATCGTGGATCAGTACGATTGGTAATGCTATATTATCAGTGGCCAAAATTATTATCGGACTATTTGCGGGAAGTTTAGCTGTCCTGGGAGATGGTATTGATTCTGCGACAGACGTCATTATTTCAATCGTGATGATTTTTACGGCCAATATTATGAATAGGCCGCCTACAAGAAAATACGTGTACGGTTTTGAAAAAGCCGAGAGCATTGCTACCAAAATATTGTCATTGATCATTTTTTATGCCGGTGTACAAATGCTCGTTTCATCTGTTAAGAGTATGTTTTCCGTTGAAAGTAAAGAACTTCCTGCTGCCATTGCTATTTATGTGACCATATTTTCTATTATTGGAAAATTGGCGCTGGCACTTTATCAGCAAAGGCAAGGGAAAAAAATTAATAGTTCTTTATTGACTGCTAATGCCGTTAATATGCGCAATGATGTCATCATTTCGATAGGTGTTTTAGTGGGACTGATATTCACTTTTATTCTTAAACTTCCGGTTCTTGATTCTATAACCGGATTAATCATCAGTATTTTTATAATAAAATCATCTATTAGTATATTCATGGATTCAAATGTTGAATTGATGGATGGTGTGAAGGATGAAACAATATACAATAAAATATTTGAAGCTGTAGATAAAGTCCCGGGAGCCAGTAATCCTCATCGTGTAAGATCCAGGCAGATGGGAAATATGTATGTGATAGATCTTGATATAGAGGCAGATGGAGATATTACCCTCAGGGAATCACATGATATTGCGAATGCTGTGGAAAAAAGTATCAGGCAGTCTGTTGAAAATGTGTATGACATTGTGGTACATGTGGAACCGATAGAAAAGGATCACCCTAAAGAACAGTTCGGAATTAACCGGGAAATGATGTAGTGTATTGATTGTCAATTGTATAAAATATTGTTTTGTAGATTTACTACTCCATCATAAAAGTTTCATAAGTTGCTTATAAATGTGTCAGGGTAATTCCGGCATAATGTCCGGTTCCTCATACAAATATATTTCTGTGTGGGTTTCTTTTGTTTCTTGATTATAAACAATTCTTTTTGTCGGGAAATCCAAGGAGTTATACTCATATTGATATTCAATAACACTACTTGTTTCATTCTCGGTCTTAATCAATCGTCCCGGATTATTGAACGCGAAAAATCTATTTATGTATGTAAACCACCATCTTGGTTTACTTTCCAGGAGTGGATTTATTTTCAGATCATAATCTTCATATGCTTCAATGGAAATAACAGTCATATCATCGGGGTTATATTCCGTTTTTCGTGATAGATTACCATTGTTATCATATTCAAACTTAATTGTAGAAGTACTTTCTATCAGTAATAATTTACCTTCATTGTCAAGAGTTAGCGTTTCAGATCCATAGTTAATGGTATTTCCATTTCTTTTTGTGATTTTCGTTGAAAATGAACTTATATCTTCAATCATTTCTCCCGAATCATTATATATTAATGATCTCGAGAATGGGGTGCCATTTAATTTGAACTCCCATCCATACTCTATAATGAGATCAAAGTTATATGAATAATAATAGAAGAATAGGTCTGTTTCATAACTCGCTAAAAGTGGTGGTTGGATGTTGAATGATTGTTCGACAGGTGTAGCCGGATTATATGATTTATTTCCCGGCTGAAAGGCTGTAATAGTGATACTTCCCGGTAGATGCATATTGATTATGTTTCCTGATATTGAAGCAATAGAAGGATCGCTGCTTTCAAAGAGTACGGATAATCCGGAAGAAGACCAGGCCTGTAATTTAAAAGAATTCTCTACTAATTTTTTATTGGAAATGGGACCAAAAGTAATTACCTGATCTGTTCTGCTTGTATCGTCCCTGTCTTTATCTTTGCATGAAAAGAAAACAATGCAAAAGAAAAGAAACATATTTATATACTTCATCGCAATTTTTTTTTAGAATTACGCATTCTTTAGTAGAAAAGTTTCAAAATAATATAATTAAAATCTTGTGTATATAAGAGATAACATTCACTTGAAACAAATAAAGCTAAACAAAAACTTTAGAACATTTGTTTAGGGAAAGATGTATCACAAACCTTTACTCCACCTCCCGGTTGATACTGGGCTTCTCTTTCAAGCAAATTGTCTGATAATAATTCCTGTGTTTAATTCACTAAATATGAGTGAAGTGATAACAACGGCAAAGTTAATATTTTTATAGATATATGACAAATAATAGCCCATTATTTTGCTCAGGAACAACAATCAGATCAGGTATTTTCGTCTAGGCTTTCATTGTTTTTTCTCATCATGGCGGCTGTGATAAAAATATGTGATGCATAAAAAGTAGGCATCATCAAAAAATAGAGTGTATCATTTCTCACAAATTCGTGTAATGCAATGAGTGTATCAGAAAAGACAAGGCTGAGTATTCCTATGAAAAAAAGCCATCTGGATGTAGGGGATAAGGACAATTCCAGCGAAGCAGCTAAGGTACAGCAGGATATTATTAAATAAAGTAATACGGATATCAGTAATAAATCATCGGAGATGGCCGGCTTTAATTTCAGCATGAAGAAAATACCGTAACCGACCAATGATAAAGCAAGCAAGAGAATATTGACCCTGCCATTCCTGATGCAAAAAGATAAATATCCAATATGTGCTAAAAAGTAAAGTCCGATCCCATAAATAAACCGATCCGGGAAATTCGCCCTATGTCCTAACATCCAGTCTCCGGCAATGGAAATCAGAAAAGAAAGGGCAATTAACCATGCAGAGGTTTTTACTTCTTCTTCCGGAAATACCAATACGATGATGATACAAGAAAGAGATAATATCAAATGAAAGGCATATCCAAACCCGAGTACAGCGAGACATGCCGCTGTTATAGGGATGAGAAGTAACAGAAAAAGATAGTTTTTCATGGTTATTCGTATTTGTTATCTATAAGAAAGAGCAAGTTAATATTTTTTTTTAAGCAGACAATTTTAAAAGGCACCTGGTTGTGTTTCTTCCTAAGAAAACAATTTGTAAAGGCCGATATTAATTAAAACCTGATTTTAACGAAAAAAGCTGAAATGTACATTCCCATAATTCCGGTGATCGATTAAGTTAGGATGAGATGAAAAATCCGTACGTCTGGAATGTTCGAGAATCAATATTCCTTCTGGGTTTAGTATATTTTTATTTAATATCAAATCCGGTATTTCAATGATCTTTTCCATGTCATAAGGGGGGTCGGCAAATATGATATCATATTGCTCCTTGCATATATTCAAAAAATGAAACACATCATCCCGTACCACCCGTATTTGTTGCAATCCTATTTTTTTTATAACACTACGGATAAATGAAACATGCTGTGGGTCTATTTCTATTGAATGGATATTTCTTGCATCACGCGATGCAAATTCATAACTAATACTTCCAGTGCCGGCAAATAGATCCAACACATCTAAATTCTCAAAATCATACCTGTTGGAAAGAATATTGAACAAACCTTCCTTTGCAAAATCGGTAGTTGGCCGAAGCGTTAACCTGTTATCCGAAGGTATTTGCTTCCCCCGGTATTGACCACCTATGATGCGCACCCGTATAAGTTAAACAGGTTTATAAATCTTTTTCTCATCGATTCTATAAGATAATGGCTGTAAGTTATTGTACTAAAAGGCTCACATTCATTTATCCGTAATACATACTTCCGGATCATTTCAACATAAAGCGGGCTCTCTTTCAATTCTCCGGCATAGGAAACACTAGTCGAAGATAGCGACATCTTATGAAGACTCAATACTCCTGCGAGAAAATAAATGGAATCTGCAGGAGTATTGACTTCAAATGTGTTGTATAGTAACAGTTGTTTGTTTTTTATAAGAAGAATATCCATATAACCACCATAAAAATGTAAGGTAATTGGTGAAGCTGGTTGTGGATGGAGCATCATCCATTCAATAAAAGGTGAAGCATGATGGAACCATTTAAGCTTTGGATGGTATTCTTCCAGTAATATTTTTATTTCAAGCGGAACAGAAAAGACATTATATAATTGTGCCCCGGATACAAAGTTATGCATTACCTGTTCATTCTTCTTTACTCCATGGTTGAAGGATAAGTATTCTTCAGCATCCGATGAATCGAAAAAACGCTCTGGAACTAAAGTAGAACGCGATGATACTTCAAGACACCAACAACTTTTATATGACGCTTGTAATAATTCATCTGTTTCAAAAATTTTTTTGCAAGAATCAATAAGGGTATTTAATCCTGCAAACTGATAATGCCGCAATACAATGTATTTGCTGATTACCGTGTTAAATATGCAAAATGATAACCCCTTCTCTGCAATTTGGATGGATAAATGATAACTCTCTGATTGGGAAATATCAAAAATTTCATCAATCAGGTCTATATCTGCTTTTATCTCCGAATTATTCCCAGTTTCCGGCATTATTGGTGGTTTCTTCCAAAGAACCGACTTTTAAACCTGCATATTTAACTGTCTTCTCTCTTTCCTTATTGAAGTTAACCGTTAGTTGAGGATCCATGCCATGCAGCAATACATCATTGGAAACTTTAGCCTCAAATACGTTTACTTTCACCTTTCCGGCAATCAATGTTATAGTATCCATTTCAAATTCAACGCCGTCTGTATATGGTACGTAACGGATCGAATCAACAGGATACCCTTTTTTAAATAATGAATCCAAAACACTAACAAGGATGGTATCCCGAACAAGACCTACAGAAACAGCCGCAGAATCATCTTCGTCACCGATTTGTTTTACCACTTTAAATTTTCCTGTTTTCAGAAAATTAATCAATGAATCAAATTCGGAAGTATACACTTTATTTTCCGATCTATATGCTACCTGAGCTGTACGGATATCTTTCAAACGCTCGATGGTAGCGGCATAACGTTGGTTCTTTTCAGCATTGAACCGGAGCGGTTCCTGTATGCTTTCATAAACGAAATACCCCACTACAATTATTGCAATGGCTAGGATTACTTGAATAACTGTTTTCATTATTATTAATTTTTCTTTAATGTTTTTGGTTTGTTCGCTTTTATTGGCAAAAATATGAAAAAAAGTTAAAAAGAAATGATATCTTAGTAATTTATTATTTTTTATGCTGAAAAATCATCTTAAAGATATTTTTTTCCATCACCTGAATTTTGAACCTACTGAAGGACAGAGAAATGTGATTGATGTTTTATCTGAGATGATGGTAACGCCGGATAATCAACGGATTTCGCTCATTAAGGGGTATGCAGGAACCGGTAAAACTTCTGTGGTTTCAGCATTTGTCAAAACGTTGAATGATTTTAAAATACGATCCGTATTGATGGCTCCTACAGGTAGGGCTGCTAAAGTGTTAAGTGCATATTCAGAAAAAGAAGCTTTTACCATTCATAAAAAAATATACCGTCAAAAAAAATCAACAGATATATTCAGTTCTTTTCACCTTGATTACAACCCGGATCATCATACATTTTTTATTGTTGACGAAGCTTCCATGATTTCAAGGTATAGTACTGACCAAAATCTGTTTGGAAGTGGAAATCTTCTGGACGATCTGATACGGTTTGTATACAACGATCATCACTGCCAGCTGGTTTTAATCGGGGATACGGCTCAATTGCCTCCTGTAGGCCAGGAGGAAAGTCCGGCTTTGGATAAACATCTTCTGGAATCTTATGGTTTGAAAGTTTCCGAATGTTTGCTGACCGAAGTGGTGCGGCAATCACGGGAATCCGGAATCCTATGTAATGCGACTATTGTACGTCAGATGATTTCCGGAAAACAGTCCGCTTTTCCGGTATTCCGGATGAATTTTCCCGATGTTCAACGTATTTCCGGAGAGGATTTAATCGAAACCATATCCGATGCTTATGAAAAGTATGGAATTGAAGAGACTGCCATTATTTGCCGGTCGAACAAACAAGCCAACCGGTATAATCAGGGAATACGCAATCGTGTTTTATACCGGGAAGAAGAGCTCACTCCCGGCGATCTGCTGATGGTGGTACGGAACAACTATTTTTGGATACAGGATTCGGAAGATATCAGTTTTATTGCCAATGGCGACATTGTTAAGGTAGTTCGCATCATCAGGTATTTTGAACGATATGATTTCCGGTTTGCTGAAGTAGAACTGTCATTGCCCGATTACAATGACCGGGAATTTACAGCCATGATTATGCTGGACGTCTTATCTAGCGAAGTTGCATCCATTACTGCCGAACAAACACAAAAATTGTTTTACTCGGTAGCGGAAGACTATTCCCACATCCCGACAAAGAAGAAACGTTATGAAAAAATACGGGAAGATGCTTTCTTCAATGCTTTGCAGGTTAAGTATGCTTATGCAGTTACCTGTCACAAAGCACAGGGAGGACAATGGCAATATACCTTTCTTGACCAGGGCTGGGTCAAAAACGAATCTCCGGATATCGAATACTTAAGATGGCTATATACAGCTATCACGCGAGCCTCCGGAAAATTGTACCTGGTCAATTTTCCGGATAAGTTTTTTAACGGGCTCTAAGTGATTATTTGTTTTTTATTTCATCCGCTGTCTTATTAGCAGCGTCAAGAATATTCTGTATCTGTTTCTCCGTTTCCTGTTCTATTTTTTTTGCATTGGATTCACCCTCTTTGCGAAGCTTGTCGGCAGCTACTTTTACTAAACGTTTTTCGACTGTTGATTTTGATTCAGCCTCTTTCTCCAGTTTATCTGCGGCAGCATTGGCCTCAGAACGTGTTTTATCAGCCAGCTGTTTGGCTGCGCTACGCAGTTTTTCTGCCTGGTTTTGTGCATCAGCCAATAACTTGTCTACCTGCGCATTCACTTCAGCTTTTGCCTGTTCCTTTGCTTCTTCTACTTTTTGTGTAACGGTTTCCGTTACAGCCTTGGTAATATCTCCTACCATATCGGCCATGCTCAGTTTTATTTCCGGTTTGGTAACAGTACCGCGGATACTTCCTGTAAGAGACAATTCTTTAATATTAGACCCTCCGGGGATAGATTTCAGGATGTCAGTAGCACCAACAGCTGCGACCGGAACTGAAGCCTTCAGATTGTAATTTAAAGTCATATCAAGTCCTTGATCTCCGGATAAATTGAGATTTACCTGATCGATCTTAAATTGCATTGGCTCGATCATGATCCTTCCATCCTTGACTTCAAATTTAATATTCAGATCTCCAGGTGATAATGTCCGTAGTTTCTCGTTTTTCAACACGTCCGCCAGGGTTCCCATCAGCTTTGAGTTCCGGATTTCAATATTATGAGTATTCAACTGTCCTTTCGACTGTACAGTATTCAATACCGGACTCATATGTTCATCAAGGATCGTATGGAGATTCAATAATGCAGATACTTTTCCGACATAATCCTGAGGGTCGGGAAAGATTTTCTGAAGCATTGAAAACGAAGACAGAGTTGAAGTAATATCCAACCGTGAAATATCCAGATGAAAATCTATAAAAGGTTTTTTTATCTCCTGGGTGTTGTATTCTCCATTCAACACAACACTTCCTTCCAGAAGGTTCATCCCTAATTTTTCCATCCTGACTTTTCCATCTTTCACGAATAAGTTACCTACAGTACTACTGATGTCCAATTTATCAAAATAGATATGATTAATTTTTGCATTAATCGTAAAGTCGATATTTTTAGGAACTTCAATGATAGATAACGGAACAGTATCCGTCTCGGTGGTTGTCTCTGTTTCTTCCCCTGACATGAACTCATTCAGGTCGATAACATTCGAAGAAAGGGATAAGTTCCCCCGGATTGTTGAACCTTTGAAAACATATGGGATAAAATTTTCAAGCGAGCCTTTCAATGAAACATCAGTCCGTCCGACAACAGCATCAAGATTGACCAGGTGAACGACTTTAGGTGTAAAATCAAGATGGGTGCTCGAGATTTTGACTCCTTGAGGGAAATCCGGACTGGTAAAACTGAATCCGGTTAATTTCAACATTCCTTTGGCATCAAAATCTTCATATTGTTGTTTCTCAAGTGTAGACATACGTCCTGCCAGGATTAGATCACATTCCAATATGCCATTTAATTTCATGTCATCAAGCGGGATAATGCTTGAAATGGAATTGAAATCAATTATTCCCTTGAACTCTCCGGCTACCTGCAAATCACTTTCAGGTGTTTTTACATGCAATTCCAAATCGAAAGGATTTTTTGCCATTTCAAAATGAAATTTGTTAACATCCAATGTGGTATTGTCAAATTTTACACCATCATAAAATAATTTCAAAGCAATATTGATTTTTTCAACGGATTGAGGGAGATCCGGATATTTGAACATGGCATCGTCCACATTCAGGGTCAGCCCTACATTCGGCATTTGCTTATCATTATAGGTTCCTTTTGCATAACCTTCAAGTGTGAGGTTTCCTTTGGTTTGTATCGATTCGAAATCCTTCATGTATACAGCCGGAATCAACGATAATAAGCTTTTGAAATCGGTACGTTCAGTGGCGAATGTAATATCAGTAATAATATCATCACCTGGCATTTTTACCGTACCATCAAATTTCAGGATAATATCGTTGAGTTTAAATTGATTATGGTTGAAGGTAAAAGCCATGTTTTTTAAATCGGCAGCAATGTCGGAAACGAAATTGATACGGGCATCCCTTACCATCCGTATATTATTCATCCAGAAATCAAGCGTTTTGATATCCAGCTGCATGGATAGTGTGGTGTTTTCCATTGACATATCCCCTTTCAAAAGGAAATCAAGATTTTTAACAGCAGCCGCCATTTTACTGGAATCATCACGATAAACGATCTGGGCATTCCGTATTTCAAATTTCTTGAGTGATATCTGAATATCTGTATCCGAGCTTTCATCTTCTGTTTTTTCTTCAGGCTCGTCACTGGGCTTCATCACATCCCAGTTAACCTTTCCGTTTTCCAGAACATGTGCATATACTTTTGCCTGGTCCAGCAACACCGCTTTTATTTCGATATTGTCCATTTTAATTACACTCATAATGTCTACCGTGACACTAAATCTTTTTAATGAAGCCAGTGTATCGGCTTCAAATTCTCCGGTTCCTACCACCTGCAGGTCTGATAAAGCGACATAGGCATTAGGGAAATTACGGATAAAAGATAATTTAAGATCCGAAAAATCAACTTTAACTGTAAGCATATTGTTCAGCTCTTTTTTAGCAATCTCAATGAGTTTACCTTTGAACAGAAAAGGAGTGATCAATAATACCAGAAAAAGAACAGCGATAACGATAAAAAAGATTTTAAGAAATTTTTTCATGATAAAGGACTTTAATATTCAACAAACGGCGTTTCTGTATTTTTTTAAAGAACGGAAAATGAATCGTTTTATTTTTGAAAAGAGATGATAAACTTTCAATATTCATAATAAATAAAACAAATTTACTCAAATACTGTTCATAGAAGCAAAAGTAATTATATTATTACTTTCTGCAAATAAATATCAAAACAATCAATCCCTGTTTTTATTGTAAGGATATTCGTCTTTATTATTTTACAAATATTTTAGGGACAAATCCCGGAAGATGTTTTGTATAACCATAAAACTTTTGAAACTGCTGAAATATTATATACTTTTGAACCATATTTGGTCGATCAGTCATGTAAATTAAGGTATGAAAAAATTTTTACTCCTGTTGCTCCCGTTATGGGGAATCACACACCTATGGGCACAGGATTCGGAGAAAGAAAAAGACACAGAAATCTCATATATTCCGGAAATATATGGTGCGGTGAAGGCGAAATTTGAAACCAGTACCTATAATGGGTATCACCGCTTCAATGTGAGAAATTCCAGGATAGGTGTTCGCGGATTGGTAAGTCCATATATGCAATATAGAATACAGATCGACTTCAATAATGAAGGCAAGATATCCATATTGGATTCATATGCTTCTTTCCTTTTTGGGAATTTTGATCTGTCGATCGGTCAACAGCAATATAAATTTAGTACGGACCTGGACCGTGGCCCTTCTTCAAACATGTTTGCTAACCGTTCTTTCCTTTCCAAATATCTTACCAGTTACTTCGGACAAGACCTGGCAGATGGTGTTCCGGTTGATTATGTCGGATCGATAGGGTCAAGGGATATTGGTGTTTTGTCCCGATACCGCTTTAGTGGTTTTCCGGTACTGCTCGTACTTGGAGTATTCAACGGATCAGGCAGCAACAATCCGGAATGGTCTGATCATATCAGTATGGTCTATCGTGTTGAAATAGGCCATAGTAAGGGACTGAAAGGTGCTGTCAGTCATTATAACGGTGCGACACCTGTTTCAAACCATGTTGTTGAAACAGGAGGAACCTATGCTGTTGAAGAATTCAAACAGAACCTCTGGATGTGGGGAGGCGAACTTCATTATGTAGGTGACGATTTCAGGATTGAAGCAGAATATGCCCAACGCAGGCTTAAAGATGAGGAACTTCATATTCTGACAGCTGCTCATGTACATGGTTATTATCAGTTTCATATACAGAATTCTGCAATAGATTATATTGCCCCTATTGCCCGCTGGGATATAGGTGACGGTATTGAATTTATCAATCAGAACAGCAATGCCATTGAGAGAGTATCGACACAGAGAGCAACCATAGGGGTTAATCTGGGGTTCATACAAAGATTGGTCGGATCGGAGTTACGGTTCAATTATGAAAAATATTTTTTCAGGCATACTCCATCTGATCATGGTAAGAATTTGCTTTTTCAGGACAAATTCACCGTTGAGATTGTCGCTACTTTTTGATCCGGTCTTATTAACAATTTTCAAACGATCGATCTTTCCATCTGATGTTCTGGTTCAGATGGAAAATATCAGTTTTCAATCAATAGATCAGCCGTGAGACGATATCTATCCTTTAGTCCCAACGTCCTTTTCCCCCGGAAACACTGTATTGGCCCGAGCCCAAAAAGCAAATTGCAGCAGAAGCTAACAGGAATAATAAGTTTAATTCACCTTTAAGGCCGCCGGTGATCCCAAATGAAAATGCAGAAAGACCTAGTGCCAAAAAGAATGTCATTAACATGGTGAAAATGACGATTACTCCTGCAATTCTGGACCAGAGGCCAAGTACCAACAAAAGTGGAGCAATCACCTCTCCCACAGGAACACCATAAGCAATAAATTCAGGTAAGCCGCTTGATGACAGCAGTAATTTAATCGGATCAAGACCGTGGATCAGTTTATGCAAGCCATGTGGTAACAGAAGCATACCGACAGATATACGAAGTAATAACTTTCCTGTATCTTCATTTCTAATAAAAGTATCAAATTTAGTAGGCATAATTTATTCAATTTTGTTAGATACTGTCAATAAACTCATTAATATATTAATAGTGGCAAAGGTAAAAAAATCATGGAATACCCATCATATTTTGATCATTTTTTTAGAATTTACCTGTAAAATGCCATTTTTTAAAGATCATCTTACCATTTGTAGACTTTGTTGTTCTCATTCACTGAGAAATTTCAGTGATATTATATCCGGTTATTCTTTTTCTATGCTTTTATCCCAATAATAAAGAGGTTTATAAAGGTTTTGAGATATAGAGGCATGAATAAAAATGAGATGAATTTTTCCGATTTTAATATTTTTTTAGAAAGCTTTAACAATTGTTAAGAAATCACACTTTAATTTTGCAGTTGTATTGAAAACCATTTAAAATTTAGGAGGAATTTTTTATGTCGATGCAAACAAAACTATTACTATTAATCTCCCTCGCAGGAGTAATGCTTGTCGGTTCATTTGCTGCAGAACCATCGAAAGGAGTGACAATCTATACGCCTTACACAAAGATTTCCGTGCCGCCTGGAGAGTCACTCGATTATACCGTAGATCTGATTAACAATACAGATGTGGTTCAGAATCTGGATATCTCTATTTCCGGGATACCCAGAGGATGGGATTTTGATCTGAAATCCGGAGGTTGGAAAATCAGTCGCATATCCGTACTTCCCGGAGAGAAAAAAAGTTTAAACCTTAAGGTAGAAGTTCCTTTAAAAATCAATAAAGGCACCTATGGTTTTACTGTGAATGCAGGGCAGTATACCCTTCCTTTATCTGTTATAGTGTCTGAACAAGGGACCTATAAAACCGAATTCACCACTACACAGGCCAATATGGAAGGACAGTCCAATGCTACTTTTACCTATAATGCTAAATTAAGGAACCGCACGGCCGAGAAACAGTTATACGGGCTGACGACTAACGCACCACGCGGTTGGAACGTATCTTTCAGAGCTGGTGGAAAACAAGTAACATCAGTAGAAGTAGAACCAAACAATATCATTGATATTACCATTGAAGTAAAACCGCCTGCAAAAATTGAAGCAGGAACCTATAAGTTTCCTATAAGAACAGCCACCAGTAATACATCGGCTGAGCTGGAATTAGAAGCTGTAATCACAGGTTCTTATGAGATGGAGTTAACAACGCCCCAAGGCCTGTTAAGCACGTCAATTACTGCCGGTGATGAAAAAAAAGTGGAGCTGGTCATACATAATCCCGGATCATCAGAATTAAGGGATATCGAATTTAGCGCCAACAAACCAGTAGACTGGAGCATTACTTTTGAGCCTTCCAAAGTGGATGTTCTGAGAACAGGTGGTTCAACGCAAGTAACGGCAATCATTAAAGCACCCCAAAAAGTCATTCCCGGCGATTATGCAACAAAAATAACGGCCAGGACACCTGAAGCTTCTTCTGGTATTGATTTCAGAATTACCGTTAAGACTTCCATGCTTTCAGGTTGGTTGGGAATCCTGATTATTTTGATTGTAATAGGTGGGATATATTATTTGTTTAGAAAATACGGAAGGAGGTAGCCGTGGAACCCAATGTTATAGAACTTACGAACCTAACGAAAAAATACGGATCGTATACCGCTGTTGATTCGCTTAATCTAACCATTCGTAAGGGTGAGATATTTGGCTTATTAGGGCCAAACGGGGCAGGAAAATCAACGACAATTTTGATGATGTTAGGACTGACTGATCCGACATCCGGAACGGTAAGTGTTTGTGGAATCAATTCCACCTCTCATCCCATGGAAGTAAAACGGAAAGTGGGGTATCTTCCGGAAGATGTCGGTTTTTATGATGACCGTACCGGATTTGAAAACCTGATATATACCGCCCGCTTAAACCGGATTTCCCTGGAAGATGCAAGAGCCAGGGCCCAGAAATTACTTGTTCGGGTGGGACTTGGTCATGAGACCAGCAAAAAAACAGGGAAGTATTCCCGTGGTATGCGTCAACGGCTGGGACTTGCCGATGTATTGATCAAAGATCCTGAGATCATCATTCTGGATGAACCGACTTCAGGAATTGATCCCAATGGGGTACGTGAATTTATGGACCTGATTGTTCAATTGAGTAAAGAAGAGGGAATCACTGTTCTTTTTTCGTCACATCATTTGCATCAGGTACAACAGGTTTGTGACAGGGTTGGCCTGTTCGTCGGTGGAAAACTGTTGGCAGAAGGAGATATTTTCACTTTATCTGAACAGGTATTTGCTGGAGAACCCTTATTGGTAGAAGTTGGTTATGTTCCGGAATCAAAGGATGTAAGCAAGGTACAGGATGCGCTCCGGATAATTGATGGAGTGATAGAGGTATGGCAGGAGAATGATCTTTTTCGCATCTGTTGTTCTAAAGATATTACTCCGGTTATCGCAAAAACAGTTATTGATGCAGGTATTCCTTTGGTTTCTTTGAATAAAAAAGAATACGGCCTTGATGATATTTATAACCGCTATTTTGAAGGAGGTAACAATGAATGATCTAAAACAATCCATATCTATTGACCAACATTCATGGGTGTCGAATTTGTTTCGGGGAAAAAATTCCGTTCACGGACACTCTGTAATGCATCCCTTTCGCGTCATCGTTGCAAAAGAAATTTCAGACCATATCAGGAGCTGGCGTTTTATTATACTGGCAGCTATTATTATTCTGACATGTATGGGTTCGTTGTATACTGCTTTAACAAATATTGGAAATGCGATCAAAGATGATCCTGAAGGATCTTTCTTCTTTCTTAAACTGTTTACGGCTTCCGACGGAACATTGCCTTCTTTTTTCATTTTTATCAGCTTTCTTGGACCTTTATTAGGGATTAGTTTGGGCTTTGATGCCATCAATACCGAGCAGAACAAAGGGACACTCAGCAGGATATTGGCTCAGCCAATTCATCGTGACTATCTCATCAATGCCAAGTTTGTGGCTGCATTATTGGTAATCAGTGTCATGTTTTTTGCACTTGGTTTCCTGGTGATGGGGTTTGGATTAATTGCAACAGGTATTTTACCTACGGCTGAAGAGTTCATACGTATTGTCTTTTTTCTTTTACTGAGTATCTGCTATGTAGCTTTTTGGTTGAATTTATCCATATTTTTTTCTGTGCGTTTCAGGCAAGCCGCCACGGCAGCTTTGGCTAGCCTTGCGATATGGTTATTTTTCACTATATTCTATGAAATGATTGTTAGTCTGATCGCAAAATCGATTGCACCATCTGAAATGGCTCCCGTACAATACCTGGTCAATTATCAGAATTTTATTCTGAATCTTTTACGTGTGGCTCCCGGACAACTCTTTAATGATGCTTCCATTACTTTACTCATGCCTTCAGTACGAAGTCTTGGTCCGTTAACTATGGAGCAAACCTATGCTTCCATACCCAATCCCCTGCCTGTCGGACAAAGTTTGTTGATTGTTTGGCCGCAGCTGACGGGATTAATCGCAGCTACCATATTATGCTTCGGCTTATCTTATGCCTCATTCATGAGAAGGGAAATCCGCTCGAGGTAGGTTTAAAGGGCTAATATTGGCAGTGTTTATCTTAGAATAATGTCAGTAACCAGCTTTTTACCGAGCTTTTCATTCAATAACCTGATGATTTCCGAACGTCTCATGAGAAGTTCATTTCGGATAACGGATGAGGTAAGATGGACAAATAATACCTGATTCCTGTAATAAATATTTTCTGTTGATTTTGCCAAAGGACCCAATATCTCAGACCAGGCGGAAATGATCCTTGTTTCATTTATCTTTCCATCCAGTTGATATTCTTCGATGATTTCATCCAGAAGATCCTTTAGCAATATGGTATTTGTACGTTTCACGATATGATCATTCAATATGTTGTAAATATACAAAATATTGGTTTGCGTGTTGACCATTGTAATAATTAAAAGCAGAATGACCTCAAAAAGAGGTCATTCTGCTTTTAATTATTGTGATTCCTAATTTTCAAAAATCAGATCACCTTTTTCCACATCTACAATGATGGGTTTGTCAACCATTACACTGCCGGAAAGGATGCGTTTGGACAATTCATTCAGGATATTCTTCTGAATTACCCGTTTTACAGGACGTGCACCGAATTGCGGGTCATATCCGGCCGCAGATAGCCATTCAATAGCGCTTTCGGTTACCTTTAATTCAATTCCCTGTAGTTTGACCATCTTTTTGAGATTTTCCACCTGCAACATCACTACCTGCTTGATCTCATCCTGATGAAGCGGTTTGAAAACAACGATCTCGTCTACCCGGTTGATGAATTCAGGGCGGATCGTTTGTTTCAATAAATCCATTACCTCAATCCGTGTTTGTTCCAGTACTTTTTCCCGGTTTTTATCATTCAATCCGTCCATTTTTTCCATGATCAGATGCGACCCGATATTGGAAGTCATAATGATGATGGTATTTTTAAAATTGACCGTGCGCCCTTTGTTATCTGTCAGACGGCCATCGTCCAATACCTGAAGCAGGATATTGAATACATCCGGGTGTGCTTTTTCAATTTCATCCAGCAATACCACCGAATACGGTTTGTGACGCACGGCTTCGGTTAACTGTCCTCCCTCATCATAACCTACATAGCCGGGAGGGGCACCTACCAAACGCGATACCGAATGACGCTCCTGATATTCAGACATATCGATACGCGTCATCATATTTTCGTCATTAAAAAGAAATTCGGCCAATGCCCTTGCTAATTCTGTTTTTCCGACACCGGTAGTACCTAGGAAAATAAATGATCCGATCGGACGTTTAGGATCCGACAGTCCGGCCCTGTTTCGTCGAACAGCATCCGAAATTACCGCAATAGCCTCATCCTGTCCAACAACCCGGTGATGTAACTCATCTTCAAGAGTCAATAATTTTTCTCTTTCACTTTGCAACATGCGGGAAACAGGTATACCTGTCCATCGGGCAACCACTTCTGCGATATCATCCGAAGTCACTTCTTCCTTAATTAATGCGGAGTCAGCCTGTTGATCCTGAAGTTCCTGGTTCATTTTCTCCATTTCCGCTTCGGCGTCCTTTATTTTTCCATAACGGATCTCCGCCACTTTTCCGTAATCGCCACTTCTTTCAGCCTGCTGTGCCTCGACCTTATAATTTTCTATTTCATTTTTAAGGGTCTGTATCTTTTCTATGATTTTACGCTCACTTTGCCATTTGGCACGTAACTCATTACGTTCTTCCGAGAGGTTGGCAATTTCCTCGGATAATTGTTTTATTTTAGGTTCATTTCCTTCCCGTTTGATGGCTTCCCGTTCGATTTCCAGTTGTTGGATCCGGCGGTCGAGCAGATCAATTTCTTCAGGTACGGAATTCATTTCAAGGCGTAACTTGGAAGCTGCTTCATCCATCAGGTCAATGGCTTTATCCGGCAGGAAGCGGTCTGATATATAACGCTGTGATAATTCAACTGAAGAGATAATGGCTTCATCACGGATACGTACTTGGTGATGTGTCTCATACCGGTCTTTAATACCGCGTAATATGGAAATCGCACTTAAAGTATCCGGTTCGTCAATCATAACGATTTGGAAGCGCCTTTCCAATGCTTTATCCTTTTCAAAATATTTCTGGTATTCGTCCAAAGTAGTTGCCCCGACCGCACGAAGTTCACCACGTGCCAGTGCCGGTTTCAAAATGTTGGCGGCATCCATAGCCCCGTCTCCACGACCTGCACCTACTAAGGTATGTATCTCATCAATAAAAAGGACCACGTCTCCTTCGGAAGCAATCACTTCCTTGACCACTGCTTTGAGTCGTTCTTCAAATTCACCTTTGTATTTTGCGCCGGCAACTAAAGCACCCATATCCAAGGAATACACCTGTTTGCTTTTCAGGTTTTCAGGAACATCCCCGTTCACGATACGATGTGCCAGTCCTTCTGCAATAGCTGTCTTTCCTACACCAGGCTCACCCACAAGTATGGGATTATTTTTGGTCCGGCGCGACAGTATCTGCAATACCCGTCGTATTTCTTCATCCCGGCCGATCACCGGATCCAGTTTCCCGTTTCTTGCACGGTCATTTAAGTTGATGGCATACCGGTTCAGGGAATCAAAGGTCTGTTCGGCAGTCTGGCTGGTTACTTTTTCACCTTTACGCAATTCCTCAATGGCTTTTTTCAACTCCTTTTGTGAGACCCCGTTATCTTTTAGAACCTGTGTAACCTGGTCCCCAACATCCAATAAGCCGGCAAGAATATATTCTATGGAGACGAACTGATCTCCGGCATCCTTGGATAGTGAAATCGCTTTTTGTAATGCCTTGGCGGCATCCTTTGATAAATATGGTTCTCCTCCGGATACCTTCGGATAGGATGTCACAATACTGTTGATCACATCCTGGACCCGACTGACATTCACATTGATTTTTTTCAGTAGGAATCCTATAACATCTTCACTTTCGTCAAACAAAGATTTTATCAGGTGCCCTGTTTCTACCGCCTGATTGCCATTTTGTTGCGCTATCTGAAACGCATTTTGGACAGATTCCTGCGCCTTTATGGTAAATTGATTCAGATTCATTATATTTTAGTTTACTGGGTTATTTCATTAACAAAATAATGCTTCGCAAATAATTCGCCAAAATACATAATTCTGCCAAAAAGTCCTATTTTATGTTTTTGTTTCACCCATTTTAATAGAAATTTTGAAAATGACGGTTTTATTAGATCATACCATCGCTTTCTCTAATTATATGCCTTAGTTGGATATCCTCAATCCGAACTTAAGACAGGTTATTTTCTTTTAACATTCCCAATCCGGATCTGTAATGATGATTGGGAAGAGAATTTGTTGGAAGACAGGGTATAATTTTCATACCGGAAAAACTATTTGTGAAATTAAAAATAAGCCTTTAAGAAATAGCATTTGAAATATTCTCTTTATTTTGGCAGAATGTTTATTAGAAGAAAAGTAGAATGAATCATATTTCATTAAAATACTGGGGAGTTTCATTACTTGGTTTATCATCTCTGGTTCAGGCTGCCGAACGCCCCAACATCATTATTATCCTGGCCGATGATATGGGATATTCCGATTTAGGATGTTATGGAGGAGAAGTAGAGACGCCTAACCTCGACCGTTTGGCAGAAAATGGATTGCGTTATCGTCAATTTTACAATGCAGCAAGAAGTTGTCCGACACGGGCATCTTTATTGACAGGACTTTATCCGCATCAGGCAGGTATGGGCTGGATGGCTGCGGCAGATCTTCAAAGGCCCGCTTATCAGGGATACCTCAATGACAAATGTGTTACCATAGCTGAAGTCTTGAGTGGATCGGGGTATCGGACTTATATGAGCGGGAAGTGGCATGTGAGCAGTGACAGGAAGAACAATGGCGGGATAAAGGATATTTGGCCTAATCAACGTGGCTTCGACAGGTTTTACGGGATTGTCGGCGGAGCAGCTAATTATTTTAAAATGATTTATAACAACGACAATGAAAGATACCCTTCACCTGATGACGGAAGTTTTTATTTTACCCATGCAATAAGCGACAGTGCAGTAGCATTCATCGACCATCATAATTATCAGGATCCGCTTTTCCTATATCTGGCATATACTTCTCCGCATTGGCCATTACATGCCTTACAGGAAGATATTGACAAATATGTTGATCGTTATAAAAAAGGTTGGGACAGACTTCGGGAGGAACGCTTTCAAAGGCAGAAAGCAATGGGATTATTCGGCAGCGGAGTGGTGATGTCTCCCCGCGATGAAGCCGTTCCTGCATGGGATGAGTTATCAGAAACCCAACAACATGAATTCGTAATGCGGATGGCTATTTATGCCGCACAGGTCGATGCAATGGACCAGGGTATCGGAAAGGTGGTGCAGCAACTGGAAAGTGAAGGTCAGTTGGATAATACTATCATCATGTTCCTTAGTGATAATGGCGCCTGTGCTGAGTTCATCAGCAGTGGAAAGAGGAAAGATGTGGATGGGAAAGAAGATACCTATGAAAGCTACCGGATCAATTGGGCCAATTTAAGCAGTACGCCTTACAAGGAATATAAGCATCACACCAATGAAGGCGGGATTGCTACTCCGTTGGTCGTTCATTATCCCAAAGGGATTAAAAAGAAATTAAACAACGGATTTGTTGATGAGTACGGTCATCTTATCGATATTATGGCTACTTGCGTTGATTTGGGAAAAGCCAGGTATCCTCAGAAATATGATGGTAAAGATATTACTCCGATGCAGGGGGTCAGTCTTGTCCCTAATTTCTCAGGTAAAAGAACCAACAGGAAACTTACTTTTTGGGAGCATGAGGCCAATATTGCCGTAAGGGACGGGAAATGGAAACTAGTGACGAAAACCTTGGAGGGCGATCCTTTTGATGAATCTGGTATTCATTTATATGACATGAGTGTAGACCCGACTGAAATGAATGATCTTGCAGGGCAGTATCCGGGGAAGAAAGAAGAGTTATATGGAAAATGGAAAAACTGGGCTGAAGAAATTGGCGTGTTTCCCCTGGATACACGTACATATGGTGAACGTCAACGCGCCTACAAGCGTGATTGTATAAATGGAGAATTTGATGATCATTTCGGAGATTGGGAGATCACAAATCGTCCCGATGCCAAAGCGGATTTTACTATTGATACCATCCATACGATTTCAGGAACTAAAACGGCCAGGATCGATATAAGAGAACAGGGAGAAAGACCTGCTTCCGCGTCGCTGAAATGGGTGTTCAATGCGGGAAATAAACTTAAGGCCTCTGTTAGTTTTAAAGCTATGGCAAAAAATGAAACAGATGTGTATTTCCGGTTGGAAAAAGTCCAGGATGTTACGGTAAAACCTATCGATCAAAAAGTAACCATTGGAACAGGTATTTCCGATTATGAATTTAATCATGTTTTCCTGCCGGGGAACGGGAATTATCAGTTGGTATTTTATGTGGGTAACTCAGATGGAACCATCTGGATCGATGATGTAAAACTTTTGGTGGAAAATTAAAGTCGATCATACTGTCCGAAAAGAATATTTTTGTCCTCTATCGTTACAAAATAAAATGATAAAGAGGGTGTATCACAATGTGATTTCACCCTCTCTTTATTCGGATACCTATCCGAGAACAAATCCAAATATTCAATTCTCAGAGACTTAATTTCTATTGTGAGACAGCCTCTTTATTCACTGAATATGTTCAGGTTTTTATGAATTATTTTTGTCCCGGAAGAGGGATCACGTTGTATTTAGACATGTCCACATTTTCCAATGCCAGTTTTTCAGGCATCAGGTTCATGGTGGAAGCATTGATCTGGTCCCAGGTGATTGTTTTTCCGGTGTAAGCCGATTCCCGGGCCATAATGGCAGCAATGGAAGAGATCGCTGTCGTTTCAGCATTGTTCATCAACTTTCCTTTGCGGATATTGCTGATAAAATCAACATGTTCGAGGGTATACATGTCATGGGTCTTGTATTTCTCTTTTGCGGCTGCGGCATCATACTTCCATATCTCGTTGCCATTCAGGTCACGGATGGTGAAATCTTTACTGTCCCATGATCCTTTTGTCCCCTGGATAACAGCTCCCCGGTAATTGTCACAATTATACATTTGCCGGCAGATACCACTGACTGTAACACCACCTTCGAACTCAAAATTAATTCCAAAATTATCATAAATATCACCTGCCGTACGGAAAATCCTTGATCCGGTAGCAATTACTTTCGATGGTTTCAGATGGGAGAACCAAACGAAAACGTCGATCCAATGGATCAGCTGGTCAAGGATCATATCACCACAAAGCCAGTTCCAACTGAAGAAATCCCGGATCATATATTCCATGTCCGTCCAGCCCGGTTGACGCGTAACAGGAGTCAGCGGTGTCGTGTTGTAAAAAACACTTCCGGAAACAATCTGTCCTATATATCCTTCCTGGATCTTCTGGTATGATTCTACAAACGGACGGTCGTGATGATATTGGGTTCCTGTGAGGACGCTTTGTCCTTTTGATTGAGCCTGTTTGACTGCTACCAGAAATGTTTTGTATCCTGCGGTATCAACACAAGCCGGTTTTTCGACGAAAACGTGTTTCCCCTGATCCACTGCATATTTAAGGTGATACGGGTGGAATAAATTCGGTGTAGCGATCAGAATAACATCTACCGGTAATTCGCAGGCTTTTTTATATGCCTCAAAACCGGTAAAGCACATGTCATCGGCTACTTCATTATTGTTCTTTTCTTTCAATATTTTGCGGCAACTATCTACTTTATCTTTGAATAAGTCGGCACATGCCACAATGGAAACGTCATTTCCGGCATTTAAAAAATTGACAGCTGCTCCTGTTCCCCTTGAACCGCAGCCAATTAAAGCCGCTTTTATTGGTTTGCCATCAATGGCCTTATCGGGTAGATCAGGAATGTATATTTCACTCAACGGACGAAGGGGAGTAATTTTATTATTATCAGTTCCTGAACAGGAATGTAATAAAGAACCTGTCCCCAATACCCCACCGGCACCAAGCAGAGTGGCATTCGATAGAAAGGAACGACGGCTCAATCCTTTCTCATTTGGTTTTTTGTTATTTTTCATTTTGACATTTATTTAAACACCTAACTCAATTACACACTCAGAAAAATATATCAATCAGTGACTTAATGCCTGTTCAATATCTGCGATGATATCATCGGCATTTTCTATGCCGACTGAAAATCGGATCAGATCCGGTTGCACTCCGGCTGCTATCAGCTGTTCATCGGACAATTGCCTGTGGGTATGGCTGGCCGGATGCAGTACACAGGTACGGGCATCTGCCACGTGCGTTACAATAGCAGCCAGTTTAAGATGGTCCATAAAACGAATGGAAACATCCCGGCCACCTTTCAGCCCAAAAGTAACTACCCCGCATGATTGTCCGTTACGGAATTGTTTTTGAGCCAACTCATGATATTTGTTGGATGGTAACCCGCTATAATTCACCCAGGCCACCTGATCGTTCTTTTCCAGGAATTCAGCCACTTTTTGTGCGTTTTCACAGTGCCGTGGAACCCGTAAATGCAATGTTTCCAATCCCAGGTTCAATAAGAAAGCATTTTGTGGAGACTGGATAGATCCAAGGTCACGCATTAACTGGCTGGTTGCTTTTGTGATATAGGCTCCTTTTCCGAAAGCTTTACTATAAGCCAGTCCGTGATAAGACGGATCCGGCTCGGTTAAACCGGGATATTTATCTTTATGTGCTTCCCAGTCGAAGTTACCGCTGTCAATAATACATCCTCCCACACTGGTAGCGTGGCCATCCATATATTTTGTGGTAGAATGGATCACGATATCGGCGCCAAACTCGAAAGGGCGGCAATTGATGGGGGTAGCGAATGTATTGTCGATGATCAGGGGAACCTGATGGGAATGCGCTATGCGTGCGAATTTTTCAATATCCAGTACTTTCAGTACGGGATTAGCGATGGTTTCGGCGAATACCAGTTTGGTGTTGGGCCGGAAAGCTTTGGCTATTTCCGCTTCATCGGCATCCTGGTTGATAAAAGTAACTTCAATGCCCAGTTTCTGCATGGTTACGGAAAATAAATTGAAAGTTCCCCCGTAAATGGCCGATGCACTGATGAAATGATCGCCCGCTTCACAGATATTAAATACGGAATAAAAAGATGCAGCCTGTCCCGATGAAGTCAACATGCCGGCAACACCACCTTCCAACTCGGTGATCTTTGCAGCGACGAAATCATTGGTGGGATTTTGCAGCCGCGTATAAAAATATCCGCTTTCCTCCAGATCGAAAAGCCGGGCCATTTGTTCGCTGTTGTCATACTTGAAAGTAGTACTCTGATAAATAGGCAGGACTCTTGGTTCACCTTTCTTTGGTTTCCACCCTGCCTGCACACAGAGTGTTTCCGGACTAAATTTTTTGTTCATTTGCTACTTAATACTAAAATTGATTCTTGATTTTTTCCATCTAATATCGGGTTTCACAACTGTCCAATAGATCATAAAAACATACGAAATTTGCAAGCAACAAAAATAAGAAAAAACAGGTAGAATTTTATGATAAAGCAACATTTTAAGTTTTATTCACATAAGAATAAAAAATCCTGTACATTTGCATCCATAACATGATAAATTATAGACAGAAATGTATCGACTGGTATTACTTATCGTATCTGCTTTTATCTGTTTTTCCTGCAATGGGGCGGATAAAAAAGAGATAAAGGCTTCTGAAATATTAAAACTTATAAAGAAAGATAAACCTGTTCATGTGGTGAACAAGATCATTGTAAATGATTTGGATTTTACGGTGAACAGTACTCCCTTCATTGTGAATGCCAATTCACTTCAAAACGAGATATCTTCCAATATCTTTTTCAGTAACTGTATTTTTATGGGTAAAGTTACGGCGAATGGAAAACAGGGAACTTTACCTGTCAGCACATGTTTTAGAAATAACCTGGTATTTACGGATTGTGATTTCAGGGGAGAAGTCGATTTTGAAAAAACTATTGTCTTCGGCATGGTTAATTTCAGCAAGTCTGTTTTCGGGGAGAATGCGAATTTTAACAGCATGTCTGTTTGGTCCAAGGATAGCTATTTCTCGGAAGTAAAAGCAGAAAAGTCATTCTCTATGATCTATGCCTCTTTTTATGGGAATGTTTATTTTCTGGATGCCCGGTTTGAGGATAAAGCATCATTCCAGGAATCGTCCTTTAAAGGGAAACTGAATTTTAACAACAGTATTTTTCTTCAGGGAGTCGGCTTTGACCTGATGGAAGTGTGCGGGGCTGCTTTTTTCAATTATGCGGTTTTTGAAAATAATGTTGATTTTTCCTTTTCCAGATTTTTATATACCACAGAATTTATTAACCCTACACTTAAAGGAAAAGCTAATTTTGAAAAAACATTTTTTTTGAATACTGTCCGTTTCGAAGGGATCGATACGGATCGCCTGATTTTAACAGAAACATTTTACGGAAATAAAACCCATTAAACATGATGCACACAAGAATAAGGAGAGGAATCGTTATATTCCTGCTGGCTATTTTGCCGGTTACACTGACTTTCCATGGTTGTGGAAAGAGCGTTGAAGATATCATCGATGATATCCTGAAAATTCTGACCCAGACCGGATGGCTGGCTGAAGATGAGAATATGGATAATATCCCTGAAGATATTACTCCTTTTGATGATGGAGGTACTCTTGCCGCCAGAGTATCGTTAGAGGACAAGTTTCCTCCAATCGGTAATCAGGGAAATTATGGTACTTGTGTGGCCTGGTCTGTAGGATATAACCTGAAAACAGCATTGAATGCCATTGAAAAAGGATGGAGCAGCTCGGAACTGGGCAATGCTAGTAATCAGACCAGCCCTAAAGATCTTTGGTTGACTATTCCTTCAGGACAGAAAGGTTCGAATTGCGAAGGTACGAATTTCGAACCGGCTCTGGACGCATTAATTACGGATGGAGCAGCTTCCTTGAGTGCTGTTCCTTATTCATCGATGGGAAATTGTACCGGGAGCAAAACGGGGAACAGTGGTAATAAACTAGCCAATTACCGGAAGATAGCTTCTGAGACAGAAGGCCTTACGGTCGGAAATTTTAAAGGATACCTGAATGCAGGTCGTCCGATAGCTTTTGGAGCCAGACTGGGAGACCGTTTCATGACTTGGAACAGTTCGGCGGTGATCAGTTCGGATACTTATAATAACCCGGGGATGCAGCATGCTTACCATGCCATGGTACTGGTCGGCTATGATGATTCGAAGAATGCTTTCCGGGTAAGGAATTCATGGGGAACTTCCTGGGGTGATAATGGAAGTATCTGGATAGATTACGATTTCTTCTGTAAAAGTTTTTGTTTTGCGGCTTTTGTGGCGCAGAATGTAAATAGTGTATCCGTGGGTAGCGGCGGGATCAGCTCCGGCAACTTAAGTAACGGATACGACCTGTTGGCTTATCATGCCGAAGACGAAGCAGATAACTCAGATCCAAACTATGACCGTGCTTTTTCCTATAAAGTATATAACTCAGGAAATAAAACGATTTTACCCACATCTAACTGGACGGTGGTATATATGCTTTATGATGCCATGAATGCCAACAACTATCAGGTGATATTCGATGATTATTATTCTGCTAGTGCTTGTCCGGACTGTGATGAAGATGGCTATAACAATGATTCTAAATCATTGGTAGGAGGGTATTGGAATAATGCCAAAGTGGAGCCCGGAAAAATGGCCGGAGAAGAAGAATATGGTACGGAGGGATTTGTGATCAGCTACAAAATGCCGAACCTCACCGGAAAGTACTATCTGGTGGTGATGGCCGATGCTTATGATGTGATCAAAGAAGTAAATGAAGACAATAATTTTTATTTTATTACTGCTGAAAACGGAAAACCATTAGAATTCCAGAATGGTAAAATATCGAATATGTCACCGAAGTCAGCGATGAACAGATCAACGGTGAAACGGCCGGCTCCTTTCAGCAATACGGAAAACCAGACATTGGTCAAACCGGGAAACCTGAATACTTATACGCCGGATGAATTGAAAACCATGTTGATCCATGATAAAAATACCGGAAAGTTAGATGCTAAAATAAAGGCATTCCGAACAGTCGAAGAGCACAACTTTGTCAAACGATCAAAGAAACAATAAAAAATGTGGCCGTCTGTTTTAGACGGCCACATTTTTTATGACCCGATAATGTCCGTTTAAATATTTAACTATGTTTTAATGGACAAATATACTGTCAGACTCCTGTCTATTTCAGAAGTAATGACCTTTTCAGTTCTTTTCGCGGAACAGATGTTTCATAATAACCACAGGCATATGCTCCCAGGACATAATGCTCATACGTGAAACAGACATCATTCCGGTTGAAATTGACCACGGAAGCCAGCTCGAGCGTCGGCACCGTAGATAAACAATTACTCGGGTTGTTGAATTTTGTTTTTAACTGTGTATTCACTTCCGCTGCTTCTGCTTTATTGAAAATATCATCATTGGTTAGCAATTTCTGATTTTTAACATCATAATTAAAGGTATAAAAACGCGTCATTCCGTGAGCGCCTCCTGTGAAGGAATAGGCCAATAAACGGACACTGATATATTTTCCGGCAGCCATAAAAACACTGTCTTTTACATATAACTCATATTTCCAATTCGGAGGATCCATGCCCTCTTTGTCTATAGATTCAAAAAGTTTATCTGCTTCCGTTTTTGTATTATGATGCAGGTCGGCAATAAATTGCTGGATCTTTTGGTTCAAGAGGGCACAACTACTATTTACCGCTTCGTCTGAAGAGGAAAAAACAGGATAGCGGATGTCTATGGTCCATTTGTCATCTTTTTCCGATAGGGTCACGCTTTCCACATTCAGCGCTTTATCCTGACAGCCGGCGAACGCGAGTAACAAAAAACTCATCCCAATAATATACTTTTTCATGACTGATATAATTTATGTAAAATAACAAAGATATGATCATTTGTCGTGATTATCTATAATGAAACAAATGAGAAAGGGGATTGTTTTAAAAAGATCATGGAAATTGATATGTTTTTTGGTCCTGACGGAAAATATGGATGATTCGACATGAAGGCAAAACAATTTTCAAAAATGACGGGAAATTCAACAGAATAATATAACTTCGTACATTAAATTATCAATGACACATAAACAATTTTACCATGAATAATTTTTCATTTCAGAATCCCACCCGGCTCGTTTTTGGAAAAGGCCAGATAGCACAGTTGTCCGCATTAATTCCTGCTGATAAGCATGTAATGGTCACCTATGGGGGTGGCAGCGTAAAGAAAAACGGCATTTACGATCAGGTTGTTGCTGCTCTTGGAAAACATCGATATATTGAATTTTGGGGAATCGAGCCCAATCCGACTGTAGAAACATTGCGGAAAGCCATTGCATTAGGGAAAGAAAAAAATATTGATTTTGTACTGGCTGTCGGAGGCGGATCGGTACTTGACGGGACAAAGCTGATTGCCGCAGGAATTCTTTATGATGGTGATGCCTGGGATATTGTATTGAAGGGCAAGGCGACGACTTCCGTTCCATTTGCATCTATAATGACATTGCCTGCTACAGGGTCGGAAATGAATGATGGAGCTGTGATCTCCCGTACGGAGACCCAGGAAAAATATTCTTTCATCAACCAATACCCTGAATTTTCCATACTGGATCCGGAAGCTACCTATTCCCTTCCTCCCTATCAGATCGCTAATGGGTTGTCTGATATCTATGTACATGTAATGGAACAATATATGACCACTACCGGACAATCTCGGGTAATGGACCGTTGGGCGGAAGGGCTTCTGTTGACCGTTTTGGAAATTGCCCCGCTGATCAAAAAGGATCAGCATGATTATGATACCATGGCGGACTTTATGCTTGCGGCAACGCTGGCTTTGAATGATTTTATCCGGATGGGGGTAACACAGGACTGGGCTACTCACATGATCGGACATGAACTGACGGCATTGCACGGCATTACACACGGTGCATCATTGGCAATTGTTTTACCGGGTACCCTGCGGGTGCTTAAGGAACAAAAACGGGGAAAATTATTACAATATGCCGAAAGGATATTCCATATCAACGAAGGGACCGAAGATGAACGTATTGATAAGGCCATCGCTCAAACAGAAGCATTTTTCCGTTCGCTGGGGCTGGCTACGCGCCTTTCCGAAGTAGGTATCGGCGACGACACGATAGAGATTATCAGGACCCGTTTCAATAAAGCCGGAGTCACATACGGAGAAAAAAGGAATGTTACCGGTGACGTAGCCAGACAGATATTGTTGAGCAGTAAATAAAACTGAAGTATTTAATCCTGAGAATGACATATTTATTGTAGGGAGAGAATAAAATATCCATGGATGGATAAAGTGTCCGATTTCTGTAAAATAGTAAAGACAGGACGATTATGTTCCATTTTATATTTATTTTTGCAGCCAAATAATCTTAATGACCCATGAAATCAAAATTTTTTCTCATCTTATTGTTGTGCCCGTTTTTATTGTTCAATTGTTCTTCAGCGGGCAGTAGTAGTAACCAGGATAAACCGGTAAAAGTTGCGATCACCACCAGCCTTGGTGATATAGAAGTCGAATTGTATGACCAGACACCCCAGCACCGGGATAATTTTGTCAAATTAGTGAAAGAGGGGTATTACAACGGAATTTTGTTTCACCGTGTCATTAAAAATTTCATGATACAGGCTGGCGATCCCAATTCGAAAAATGCAAAGAAAGAGACGCATCTGGGTTCGGGAGGACCAGGTTATACTATACCCGCAGAATTTGTTCCCGGATTGATCCATAAAAGAGGGGTATTGTCTGCTGCTCGATTGCCTGATGGCGTTAACCCGGGAAAAGAATCGTCCGGTTCACAATTTTATATCGTACAGGGAGAAAAATTCACGGACGAAGGTCTGGATGATTTCGAGGCTCAGACAATCGGGGTAAAAACCCAGCAGATATTTGTGAAATACCTTAAAGAGGAAGAAGAAGCTGCGAAAAAAGCCGGACAAAAAATCGATGTCGAAAAAATACACGAAAAAGCCAGGGAAAGAGCCAATGCTTACATGGAGGAACATCCCTACAAGATGAAGGAAGAAGATCGTCAAACCTATAAAACCATTGGGGGAACCCCTCATCTGGACGGGGCATATACCATATTCGGGGAAGTGACCAAAGGTATGGATGTGGTAGATAAAATTGCTGCTGTGCAGACTACTGGAGCCGACCGGCCGGTGACGGATGTGAAAATCATAAAGATGAAGATCATTAAATAAAGGGCTTTAGCTGTATTCTTCAGAAAAACTACTACATCCATTCTATCTTTTCCCAGCCTTCTGCTTTGGTTATTTTCAGGTCGGGAAATCGTTGTTGGTATTCCTGTGTAAAATCTTTCATGTAGTATCTATTTTCGAATAGGTTTCTTTGCTGGTAAAGATCAGATGTGCCCTGATTATATTCGATATGGATAAAAGTATCATCATGATCCCTTGTGGTTAAAAAACCAGCCCTGACAGGTTCATCCTGGTTGCCTCCCGGGAAAATAATCAGATCACCTTTGTCGGTGTCATTATAGTAAAATCGATAGACGGTTTTTACTTGATTCATTTTTGATCTTATTTCCGCCTTTACCTGATCGATGGATTCTTTGTTTTCACTTGTCGGCTCCTCGACTTCGACAACTACTCCCACATGAACGACCGAATAGGCTTCTGTCCTTTGAGTGACAGAAACAGAAACAGATGAAGAGGTGTTCGTATCGGATACGATAAGATGGGCATTTCCTACTTTATGTGCTCTGATTATAACAACATTTTCTACATTGATCTCAGCAGATACGATTTCTTCGTTATCCGACATGATATGATATATTCCGTCCCCGCCGGAAATTATTAAACCACCCACAGTGGATGAACCCATGTCAAGGTGGGTGATTTTTTCAGAGGGAGATGTCCCGGCCCAAAAATTATACAATCCAACACTGTTGTCTTTCTCTTTATCTTTAGTGCATGAAAAAGCACCTGAGAACAATAATGCAAACAATAACACTTTTCCGAAGGATTTATACTTTTCCATGCTTTTTTTAACAAAGGGACGTTTTTCCATCAGTAAAACAAGCCGGGATTCAACGACAGATTAAAATAGGGAGTTGGTTTTTTGATGGTTTGTCCGGGCAGGTATAAAAACATATTGCCTTCAGTGTCCAGCATAGGAACATGGTAGCTGGGATTTTTCACCCAATTTTCCGGAAGAAAACACATATCATGCATGAACCGGTTCTGAAAAGCATGCCGGACCTGTTCCGCGTCGATTCCCGCTTCGGCACGTACATGTTGACCATATCCGGTATAATGTTGTACCTGCAATGATAATATTCCGTGTGAATAATTTCCATAGCGGGAGACTTCGCGGTAACCTCTTCTGGCCGGGTAACCGGTTCCTGTGAATCGTTTCCCCTTTTCACCGGTCCATAAGAGCAGATTGAGCCCCAGGATGGTATGTTTGTCCTTATATTGGATCACTGTGGCTCCTGTACGAAACCGGTCCTTGGTATCTCCCAAAAGATCATTTTCCATGATCACGCTTATCTTGTTTATCTGAACGGCAATAGTCCCGGTTTTCTGGTTCATGTCCATTCCGTCATAATAGAGGTTGTATGAATAAGCAAAACTGTACCGCCTTCCTGTCTGGTTGGATACGCCGGTGATGAAATGGTTTCTGATGTCATCCTTTTTCCCCCAGCTTCCCAATAACCCGCCATAAGCGTTTAATTCCCAGTATTTCCCGGGAGGGCCCAGGCCTTTAAAATTGTAGTAGCCCCTTATTCCCGGATTGAATTGTATGAAATCATAGCTGACCCATCCCCCCATAAAAATCCCGACCCGGGTAATTTTATTGCCCAGGTAAACAATCATTCCTGCCGTAAATCCTCCATCCCATTCTTTGCCGGAGATAGAAAGAAAAACAGATAACTGCAAAAATAATATCAGGAACTTTTGACAGGCAGGGCGGATATGGAATTTTCTGCTCATGCTACAAATGTAGCAACAAAGTTATTTGATTGATCATTAAATTCTTTTTCAAGGACATTGTAAGTTGTCAGTCATTGATGCTTTTGCGATATCCTTTTCTGCATCTGTCATATGAAAATTTTATATAGAGGCATTAAAGAATGATCATGAAAGGTGATAATTCATACTCATTCGTTACGCCATTTGTCGGGGGCTTTCCGCCATTGACGTAATGTCTCGAGCTGATCCGCTTTTATGTATCCTGAATCGAGGGCCAGGTCCAGCAGTTCATCATAATTGGTCAGCGTATGTAATTCACATCCTGATTTTTTAAAGTTCTCTTCGGCCAATGGAAATCCGTAGGTGAAAATTGCAACCATGCCCAAAACCGGGTTCCCGGCGTTCCGTATCGCTTCAACAGCGGCAAGGCTGCTACCTCCGGTTGATATCAGATCTTCAACGATCACGGTTTTTTTTCCTGGTTCAAGATATCCTTCAATCTGGTTTCCCAAACCATGGCCTTTGGCTGACGAACGGACATAAACAAAAGGGAGGTCCATAGCATCGGCTACCAATGCGCCTTGTGCGATGGCGCCTGTAGCAACTCCGGCAATTACCTCAACCTGCGGATAATATTCACGGATCTTTTTCACCAGTGCATGCTTGATCACCGTGCGTATTTCCGGAAAGCTAAGCGTACGCCTATTGTCACAATATATGGGTGATTTCCATCCGGAAGCCCAGGTAAAAGGCCTTGCAGGTTCTAACTTTATTGCCTTACTTTGCAGTAGATAATACGAAATAGATTGATGAATGTCTGACATGGATAATGAAATTAAGATATATTTTGATCACCGTACAGTGATTTTGACGGACAAAAATATAAAAAACACTGCAACCCACAATGCTGAGGTGTATACATTCGAAAATAAGGCTGCTTTGACTGAAAAACTGGAAGAATTTGATCATTCTGAAACAAATTGCCTGTATATTGTATATCCTGATATACAGAAATTGTTTCGTGAAGTGAAGGCTTGTTTCAAATACATTGAAGCAGCGGGAGGGCTGGTGATCAATGAAAACGGAGATATCTTATTTATCCGGCGGTTAGGAAAATGGGATCTGCCCAAGGGGAAAGCCGAGAAAAAAGAAACATTAGAAAAAACAGCAGTCAGGGAAGTTGTTGAAGAATGCGGATTAATTCAGGAACCGGTTATTATAGGGAAATTATCAGATACCTACCATACTTATCACCAAAACGGAAAGCATATTCTCAAACATACCGCATGGTATATCATGCGGTACAATGGCCATCATACATTGATTCCCCAACTTTCGGAAAATATCACCGAAGCTGTTTGGCTTTCTGAAAAACAACTGGAAATTCCCCTGAACGACACCTATTATTCAATAAAACAGGTGTTGGACAAGTGGATGGACCATAAATGCCAATCCCGCGATTGATTTTAACATTCCGGCCTGTCTAAAACCGTATCATCATTTAAGACAGGTTGTTTTTCAACTTTCAGTATAAATCCCGACGCTCTCAATGCAATGGTTCCCCCATCTGTTTTTATTGTATAGTCCCACAAAGCATTTTGCCGGTTGGAGGATAGAATAGAATTCGAACGGCTGATCTGCTGTATATTAAATCCTACTATTTCTTCAAATTTTCCCTTAACGTTCAAATCCTGTACATTAAAAAAACTCAGGGAACAGGGAGATACCCAAAATCTGTCCTTGCTTGTTTTTTCTCCGATTCCCGGGTCAAAAATATAATCGATATCCAGCTTCAGTTCTGACTTTTCATCAGGGAATGAGATAGCGTGTATATGACAATCTGTCCATTTCATTTTGACAAAATCCTCGTCTGTCCAATTTTCTTTTACGATCATGATAATTACATTTATTTAAAGTATTGTTTCTGGTTGTTAAACTTTTTATTATTTAAAATGAATTAATTCTAGTGATCATAGAATCAATAGAATGATATAAAGGTAAATAAAAAATAATTAAAAATCCAAAGTTGAATAAGAAAATCCATTTAACAGCTGTTTACGACATTATATATGATCGAATATTTTGATAAAAATTAAACAAAACTTTCTGCAGGCGAAATATATAATTAGTTCATTTTTAATTGTAACAATTTTAAAATCAAATGTTATATTGTTTTGTGGTTAATCATTTATTATGCGATTCACTAAATGGCGGATTTGCTTTGTTTATGTGATGTTAATCATTACGGCATGAATTTTGATTTATCGTCCATAAAATACACAATCGTTGTGTATTTTAATTGGGTTAAAATAGAATATGTAATAAAGAATAGGATGCCGACTGATAATTATTATTTTTGTTTATTAAAATAACAGAAAAATACTATAATCATCAAAAACAAAAAACAATGGCAGACATAGCAAAAAACTTGACGGAATTAATCGGACGGACTCCTTTAATGGAATTAGGAAACTATGGAAAGAAGCATCAGTTAAAGGCTCGTTTATTGGCAAAACTGGAGTATTTTAATCCTGGTGGAAGCGTGAAAGATCGTATTGCGCTGGCCATGATCGAAGATGCCGAAAAAACCGGGAAAATTAAACCCGGGGCAGTAATTATCGAACCAACCAGTGGAAATACAGGGATCGGATTGGCGTGGATAGCTTCAGTAAAAGGATATCAGCTCATTCTCACCATGCCTGAAACTATGAGCAAGGAGCGTCAAATGTTGCTCAAAGCTTTAGGTGCAAAGCTCATTTTAACACCGGGAGCTGAAGGTATGAAAGGAGCTATTGCGAAAGCTAACGAATTAAATAACGAAATGCCGGGGTCAGTTATTTTGCAGCAATTTGCCAACCCGGCTAATCCGGCAGTTCATAAAAGGACCACTGCGGAAGAGATCTGGAATAGTACAGGAGGTAAGGTGGATATATTTGTTGCAGGAGTAGGCACCGGAGGAACCATTAGTGGCGTCGGTGAAATATTGAAACAACATAAGCCTTCGGTCAAAATCGTTGCTGTTGAACCCGATGAGTCGCCTGTGTTGTCCGGCGGGAATCCGGGACCACATAAGATACAAGGAATAGGGGCGGGGTTTGTTCCTGAAATATATAATCCGTCAGTAGTAGATAGCGTGATCCGTGTCAAAGGAGATAATGCGATCAAAACCAGCAGGGAGTTGGCCGCTACCGAAGGGTTACTTGTAGGGATTTCTTCCGGGGCAGCTGTTTATGCAGCCACTCAATTGGCACAGGATCCCGGTAATGCCGGGAAAACGATTGTCACCTTATTGCCAGATACCGGAGAACGGTATTTGTCAACAGTTTTATATGCATTCGATGAATACCCTGTCACCTGACAGGTATTGATAACTAAATATTTTTATATGGATTTGAATATCATTGTTCTTTCAGGGGTTAAACTCCAACTTTTCGTACTCATAGCAGATAAGCAAATTTAATTTTCTATCTGGTCCAATTCATTGGAAAGAATGAAGAAAAGAAGTACCTTTGCGACCTGAATTTCTCCGAAAGGCAAAATTCTTGATAGTCAATTAGATACGTTTTATGCAGAATATGTTCAGAAATGAGCTGGGTAAATGAATTATTGTGGGGAAATGGGATCGCACATTCCATTTTAATTTTATCGGTAGTTATAGCGGTAGGCATTCAGTTAGGAAAGATAAAGATTTTCGGTATTTCCTTAGGAATGACACTGGTTCTTTTTGTTGGAATATTGTTTGGTCATTTGGGTTTTCATATTGATCACAATATATTACACTTTTTTAAGGAATTCGGCTTGATCCTGTTTGTTTTTTCTGTCGGGATGCAGGTCGGTCCGGGCTTTTTCTCTTCCTTCAAAAAGGGAGGAGTTACTTTGAACATGTTAGCATGTGGCGTTGTCCTTTTAGGGGCTGCGACAACTTTGGTTATCCACTTCATTACAAATGTGCCCATGTCTACCATGGTAGGCATTATGTCGGGCGCTGTTACCAATACTCCGGGTTTGGGTGCTGCGCAACAGGCTTATAGCGATTTATTCGGATCTACGGATGAAACCATCGCTCTTGGCTATGCTGTAGCTTATCCGTTAGGCGTAGTAGGAATAATCTCGTCCATGATTTTTATTCGCTATGTGTTCCGGGTCAACCTGAAAAAGGAAAACGAGCAGATCGTTAATGAAGAGAATAAGAATATTCATGGAGCATATCCTATTTCACTGATTGTAAAAAATCCGGCTATTTTTGACAAGCGTATCAGTTCTTTGTGTAAGCTATTGAAAGGAACTGAGTTCGTTATATCCAGGATATGCTATCATGAAAACAACAAAATAGATGTTGTAGGTCCTGATACGATCTTACAGGAAGGTGATAAGATTTTTGTGATCACTACCGAGAATGATGCGGAAACAATCAAAACTTTTATCGGTGAAGAAATCCAGATGGATAGGAAACAATGGATCCCGGCCGAGAGCGAATTTATCAGCCGGAGAATTGTGGTTACCAAATCCGAATTGAACGGCAAACGACTGGGTGATCTCCAGTTACGCCGTCTCCATGGAATCAATATCACCCGTATCAATCGTTCGGGTGTTGATCTCGTGGCAAATCCCGCATTGACGCTTCAGCTGGGCGACCGGCTAACTGTTGTAGGGAGCGAACTGGCAGTGAATAAAGTAGCCGAAGTGTTGGGTAATTCGTTAAATAGACTGAATGAACCCAATCTGATTACTATTTTTATCGGAATTGCTTTAGGGATTATCCTAGGAAGTATCCCTTTCACTTTTCCCGGAATACCGCAACCCATAAAATTAGGACTGGCCGGAGGGCCACTGATCATTGCTATTTTGATCAGCCGTTTTGGTTATCGTTATAAACTGATTACCTACACAACCCAGAGTGCCAACTTAATGTTGCGTGAAGTAGGGATTGCTTTGTTCCTGGCTTGTGTCGGGATCAGCGCCGGTGAAGGATTTGTAGACACGCTTGTCAATAAAGGTGGTCTCTCATGGGTCATTTATGGCTTTCTGATCACTACCATTCCTTTACTGATCATTGGAAGTATCGGCAAATATTTTTATAAGCTCAACTATTTTACATTGATAGGGATGATGGCAGGAAGTACCACTGATCCCCCTGCATTGGCATATTCCAATGCTACTGCCGGGAATGATACGCCAGCGGTAAGTTATGCCACCGTATACCCTTTAACCATGTTTCTACGAGTATTGATCGCTCAATTGCTGATCTTATTTTTTTATGCCTGACTTCTTTAAAAAGATACTTTTCTTACTGATCCTGAAAAAATATACCTTTGTTACAAAATATATAATAGATAAATGGCTCTTCAATGTGGTATCGTTGGACTTCCCAATGTAGGTAAGTCTACTCTTTTTAACTGCCTGTCCAATGCCAAGGCACAGGCTGCTAATTTCCCGTTTTGTACAATCGAACCGAATGTAGGTGTAATTACAGTTCCTGACGAGCGTTTGACTAAATTGGCCGAAATAGATCAACCGCCCAAGGTAATTCCGACAACGGTAGAAATTGTTGATATTGCTGGTTTAGTTAAAGGCGCCAGTAAAAATGAAGGTCTGGGAAATAAGTTTCTGGCAAACATCCGGGAAACGGATGCTATTTTACATGTAATACGTTGTTTTGATGATGATAATGTAACTCACGTAGATGGCTCGGTCGATCCTGTACGTGATAAACAGATCATTGACATGGAGCTGCAGATAAAAGATCTGGAAACGGTTGAAGCACGCATGGGAAAAGTACAGAAACAGGCACAGACCGGTGGAGATAAAATGGCCAAACGTATGTTCGAAATTCTTCAGCAATACCATACTGCTTTACAGCAGGGGAAATCGGCACGTACTGTACATCTCGACAATAAAGATGATCGCAGGATGGCCAGGGAATTTTTCCTTTTGACAGATAAACCGGTATTGTATGTTTGTAATGTCGATGAGGCTTCTGTTAAAGGAGGAAACAAATATGTAGCTATGGTGGCCGAAGCCATTAAGGATGAAAATGCGGCGATGCTGGTAATTGCTGCTAAAACAGAAGCGGAAATAGCCGAACTGGATACTTATGAAGAACGTCAGATGTTTCTTGAAGAAATGGGCCTGGAAGAATCCGGTGTTTCCCGTTTGATCAAATCGGCATATGCTTTATTGGGTCTGGAAACTTATTTTACTACCGGAAAAGATGAAACCCGTGCGTGGACATATACAAAAGGGACTAAGGCTCCACAGGCTGCCGGTATTATCCATACCGATTTCGAAAAAGGGTTTATCCGTGCCGAAGTTATTAAATACGAGGATTATATTCATTACGGATCTGAGGCAGCCTGCCGTGAAGCAGGTAAAATAGCTGTGGAAGGCAAAGAATATGTAGTGCAGGATGGTGACATCATGCATTTCAGGTTTAATGTTTAGGGATTCAAATTTCTTATATGTGAAGGAATAAAAAAGAGGATTGTTTTTTAACAATCCTCTTTTTTATTCCTGGTTAAAAGTTGTCACTCTACGGCGACAGTTTTAATCCGTTCAGCATTGCTTGAATTTACAGTAATATATTTTAAAGCAACACTTTCTTCATTATCTTCAGCAGCTTCTACTTCTGCAAATTTTTCCAATGCGGTTAACAATCCTTTGACATCAGCGTCATTTTGCTTCAAAAGATTATAGGCAAAAGCATCAGCGGCTGTGTTTTGTTCAGCAGAATAAGGTACTTGAATTAATTCATTCACAAAAGTGCCCATCTTTTCACCTGAAAAGGAAAGAATTTTATCCAATTGAGCAGATACGGCGTTTGAAGCATTATCTTCAGAAGCAACTTTTACTAAAGCTTCACGGACGTCTTTATTTTTGATATGCCCTATTTGTACTGAGACAATACCCAGTAACTGTTCATCTGTCAGAAAGTCCATCATCCCGGAGTATATGCGAATGCTTCCATTTGCGCAGGCAAGGATATTTGCTTCATCATTTTCATATACTTTATAATTGAGGGATAAACCGTCTACAGATGTATATTTATTATTGACCAACGATGTCAATCTTTTGCAATAGTCATTATCATCGGGAAGTACTTTGTTATTCTTATCCAGCCACTCGACAATTTTTACCGACACCTTGTCTGCGGCCATGTCACGGGCAGCTTCTTCTGCTGCATCAACCGTATTTTTTGCAGTTTCTTTCGCACTTGTTGATACATCATCAGCTGTTTTCTTCACCGTTTCTTCTGCACTGGTCGTCGCTTTTTTCACCGCTTTATTCAATGACTTCAACTGTGCTTGTACAGGTACAGTTAAAGCAAACATTGCAGACAACACTAAAAGAGTAAAGAATCTTTTTTTCATGATCATTAAAAATTACATATTAATATTTGGTTAAAAGTTTTTCAAAGGTATGACATAATTTTCAATTCTGATATTTTATATTTTACCTCTGTTTTACTTCGCTTTTTTAATCTTTCGTAACAGTAAAATGAAGGGTTTAAGAGGAAAATATAGAAAGAAGAGTTGTTCCGGAAGATGAATTGTCCTCCAATCCATTGGATTGATCAATCGAAGGCCTGCAACGGCGGTTTTATTGCTGCAGCTTTCTTCCAGTTTCATCCGGTAAATAAAATCATGCCACATGTCAGTTAATTTATCCGACCTTCTGTTTTTTAAAATGATCTGTTGGAGGGCCGTGTCAACAAGGCTTCTAGGATAAGCAAGCTGAGCATGTAATGATGAAATATTTATTCCAAATACCTGTTCTGCCAAATAAACACTTTGGGCCAGTATTTTATTCATTTTATATTTCTGCGCCAGTTCGGATAAATTTTTGATCTCTGAATCTGACATGTTCCGGAGAGCATAGGCTACGTCCCATAGCCAAAACAAACGAAACCAGATGTGTACACTTCCATGCCGGCATAAGTAAAGTGCATGCATGGTATCACCTATTGTAGGAATCGCTTGTCCGGCGATCGATACATGTGTTGTCCCGGTAAAAAAATCCTTGTTGGATGGTAAAACCTTTTTCCCGTATGTTAACCGCCAATGTAATTCGATATGTATGTTTTTCTCGGAGTGTATGAAGGATTGATCGGAAGCATGATCCAGGATATATCGGTATTGTTTCCTGTTCAAGCTCCGTTCATCGAAGGAAGTTCTATACCCTGCTTCTTTTAATAACTGTCTTACCTGATCCAGGTCTTCTTCATTCACCAGGATATCCAGATCACTTGATTGCCGCATCGCAACATCATGATATAGCTGAACAGATAAAGCCGGTCCTTTCACACAAAGCCATGAAATCTGATGCCGGGCAAATAAACGGGCAAGCAATACCAATTCTCCTGATAATTTGAGAATTTTCTGTTGGTGTTCTTCCAGTAAGTTCTGTACCTCTCTTAACAGAGTGTCCGGTAATTCTTTACATTGTTTCAATAATGGATATAACTGTGGTACCAGTTTATGATACCGTAATATCTTAAGAAATCTATCCTGTTGTATGTCTTTGGGATAAGAAACTTCTTCGCAGGAAAACACTGCACGGCAACATTGAAATAAGAACCGGTATTCAGGATCTACCAGATATTGATTGATGCTATTTTTTTGATTGACAGATTTCATACTATCATCAAAATTAATGGTTTTTTTGAAAATTCTTTTGATCTACCAATCCTTCTTTAGAAAGTTGAGTTATAAATAGCCCTTGAATGGAGGAAAACCTAAGATCCTTATACATGACACGATATCCTGTGCAAGGATGATCTATTCAAAAAGAAAAGAGGCCTGAACATTCAGACCTCTTTGTGTAGCGGGGGCAGGACTCGAACCTACGACCTTTGGGTTATGAGCCCAACGAGCTACCACTGCTCCACCCCGCAGTATATTTTATGGGGTATAAATCCCTGTTTTTCTAAGAGAGGTGCAAAGATAATAACATTTTACACAAAAACCAAAAAAATATATATATTTGATGTCACTGTTTTATAAAAGCAAGCCGCTTTAATTGTTAATAGTGCTGATTTATAGTTTTTTGTACAAAAAACCGATCAATTATGCCAAGAGTTTTTACCCCTGTAGATATAGACCAGGAAGAAAAAGAATTAAGAAAAGACTATTTTGATCGTCATACCCCTCATATAATTTGTCAGGACGAGGTATCCCGTGGTGATATTTTTATAGTCACTGTAAAAATGGGCGAACATTATACCCATCCTGCCAATGATGATCATTATATCGGCTGGCTTCAATTATGGAATCGCGAAACACTTCTTGCCGAAGCTCGCTATTATCCGGACGCTTTAGACAGGCAGGCAGGAAATATCCAGGTAGATTTCCATATTGTAGCACCTTTGGTATCCATGAACCTAACTGCAATGAGTTATTGTACGAAGCATGGATTATGGAAATCGGCACCTCACGTCGTAAAAATATTGTAATGATGATCGATCAGTTTGAAATAACACTTCCGGCTTTTCACAGAGGGTTCCATCTTATTACGCAATATGTGGAAAAACAACTTCCCCCGCTGCCTGAAAAGGGATTATTGCATCTCTTTTTGCAACATACTTCTGCCGGACTGACCATTAACGAAAATGTAGATTCTACAGTTCGTTATGATTTTGAAACAATTATGAACCGGATTGTTCCGGAATCGCGACAGTATGCACATAATCTGGAGGGTATGGACGATATGCCTGCACATGTGAAATCATCATTGGTGGGACAATCTTTAACTATTCCGGTTACGCATGGCAGGATGAATATGGGAACATGGCAGGGTATTTATCTGTGCGAATTCAGGAACCATGGTGGTCCACGGCGTTTGGTAATGACTGTTTTTTCCTGAAATGGATTTATTATGAAGGTGGTTATTCAAAGAGTGAGCGAAGCTTCTGTGGTAATTGACAAAAAAGTCTTTTCGAAGATCGGGCAGGGGTTACTTGTTTTGGTCGGTTTTGGGGATTCGGATACACAAAAAGACATCGACTGGTTATGTGCTAAAATTGTGAATATGCGTATTTTCCCGGATACGGAAGGAAAAATGAATTTATCGGTAATGGATGTTCAGGGAGAATTATTATCTGTCAGCCAGTTTACTTTGCATGCTTCCACCCGTAAGGGCAACCGTCCTTCATTTATCCGGGCGGCAGCCCCCGACGTTAGCCGTCCATTATACGATTCTTTTAACCGGACATTGGAACAATTATTAGGAAAACCTGTTGCTACAGGAATCTTTGGTGCAGATATGAAGGTTTCCCTTATAAATGATGGTCCTGTAACAATTATTATGGATACTGAATCCACGGAGACTTAAAATGATTCACAGGCTGTATCCCGGATTATAAGATGAAAATTTTCCTTTCATAACATTATATCCTTCATGATGAAATTTATACTTGTATTTAAATTTTTGTGGTGTGCATTATGTCATCTCTTCAGGAACATGAATTAATAAGATCCCTGTTCTAATTCTTTCCAATGATTCATTACTTTTGCTATGAATCATTGTTTGGTCATCGGTGCAATTGTCTGTATCCATTCCCTAAAAGAAGGTTCTTTTACTGCTTTCAATACAGCTTCAACTTCATTGGGCCTGAATGTCAGTCTCTCCACAAATGGCTGACGAAGATTCTCATCTTTACCATAGATGACCAACAGTGCAATGATTTTGGCTGTGATTTCATCTTCCCTTTTCATGATAATTCTTTTTAAAGTTTACTTTTACTATTTTGATATTTCTATACATCAAATTTACAAGCTGATTCGATGATATTTGCAGGAATCTGACCCAAATGCATGTTTTGCCACCTGAAGTTAAGACGTAACTTACCGGGATTTTTTACCTTCGGTACACTATGCAACAGAGCCGGCAGCATCGCTGATTTGTTCAGGAAACTCCACTGTTTTCATTTTTTCCCACCTGTATACATTGTATTGGGCTATCTTATACTTTTGCCGGCCAAATTGATGAAAAAGGATGAATATCAGAATGCCCAGCCCGGCAACGATTGTATAGCCGAGTAATTTCTTATTGGCTGACAGTATTGCACCTGACTGGATATCACGCAGAGAACCAGTTCCCGGATAATGGTTCATAGTCAGGGTATCAAAATAAAAAGCCAGGTTACCGACGCTTTGCCATTGAAGCTTGTATTGCAACCACCCGACCAGCGCAGTAAAAAACGCCATCATTACAAAACTTCTGAAAATCATGAGTGGCGCAACAGATGGCAACATGTTTTTTTGCGGGACCCTATCAAATGTATATATCCATATGGATATAAATAAAGCAGCCATACCATATCCGTTCAATATTTGAGGTAAATACAGCTGTCCGATATTGAGTTCAGGGACCATCATAAAATAAAGCATCACAGTATAAAGGAAATACGCGGCAAATCCCGAAAAAATATACATTTTGATAGGGAGCTTATGCTTGACAACCCAATGGAAAGCTACAAATCCTGCTGCAACTAAGCCCGGTAGCGTCATCAGATTAAGTGAAGCATTTGCTATCCAGTTATATCCCAGAATGGCAGAAGTGTAGATCGGCATAATGGAGCTTACTCCCATGTACAATCCCTGTGCGACTAAAAGGACTATTCCGAGCCTGACATCTTTGATTTTATACAATTTAAAGGAAAGGAAAGGACGCTTTATCACCAGTTGCCTTGCTATCAGTGCAGCTATGGATGCTATTATGATAACAACTGCATATATGATGTCCGGCGAGTTAAACCAGTCCTGTTGTTTACCGAATGAAAAGATGTATGCCATGCTCATCAATGATGTTGCAAATAACAGCAGCCCGATCCAATCAATATAATAAAACGGCATTTTCCTGGCAAAGCGTTGATTGTGCATGAATACCACACATATAAGGGCAGCCAGTAATAAAGTTGCTGCGCCGTAGAAATGTAGTGCCTGCCACCCGATGTTAAGGGCAAAGCCGGATGTGAAGAATACCCCTAATTGTGACGAACCTATTGATATGGGATAAAATATGGCATAGAACCTTTTCCTGTTTCCATCCGGGCAGAGTATTCCCTGGACAGGAAGGATCATTTCCGTCATACCCATCATTTTCGCTATTCCGAAAATCAGGCAGGCTACCACAACAACCTCTCCTATTGTTGCTGTTGCTACAACTACCGACATTGCAGCCATAACGACCAGTGCCGTAATCATCAATTCTTTGGAACGAAACCGGAGTTTGATGCGCATAATGAACGGAAGAACCAGCGACATCCCAATAATAGTTGCATAGTTCCCCCACATAAAATACTCGGTGATGATACCCGTACTGCCGGACATTTGCCCGATATTCCCGGCGTTAATCGGATTGATAAGCAATATTGTTGCCAACAACAATATAATGAGTACCAACTGTCCGAGCCCCGGAACCCATTTCTGAAATAAACCTCTATTATACATTATACCGATTTTTAAATAATAAGAACAATTTAACGCTGTATTTTATTCACATTGTCAATTACTTATATTTCTACAAAAATATCCAGGTTCATTCCTGCCCTTAAATGATGCAGGGCTTCTTTATCATTATTTTCAGTAAACTCGATACGTACCGGAATGCGTTGCTGTACTTTCACGAAGTTGCCGGAGCTATTGTCTACCGGGACACTTGAATAACGGGCGCCTGTTGCTGCCGAAATAGCTGTTACCCTGCCTTCAAATTCTTTCCCGTTTAAAGCATCTGCTTTCATAATTACCTTTTTCCCTATTTCGACATTCGGCATCTGGCTTTCCAGGAAATTTGCGGCTACCCATTTATTGTCGTTGGCCACTATGGTAGCCACCTGCATTCCTGCCTGTTGCAGCAGTTGCCCCTCCTGTATCAGACGTCTACCCATTACACCATCATATGGTGCGGTGATGACCGTGTATGAAAGATTCAGTTTTGCCATTTCCAGAACGGCTTCAGTACGTTTTATTTCGGCTTCGTTTAATGCAAACCTGCTTTTGGCCTCCTGTGTAGACAAATCGGCTGTCTTTTTCTGGTTAATTAATACTTCGTAAGAAGACCTGGCAACATCATATTCTGTTTTTATCTGATCATATTGAAATCGTGTAACGGCTTCTGATTCGAGCAGGTTTTTATACCGGTCCAGGTTTTTTTCGGCATTATCCAGCCGGGCTTTAGCTCCAGCAATATTTGCCTGGGTTACGCTTATGTTATTGGCCACTGTATTAACGGATGATTCTGTCATGCTTTTTGAAGCAAGTGCACTTAAATAAGCAGCCTCGGCCTGGGTTACCTGCGTAAGTATTTCCCTGTCGTCTATAATGATCAACGTATCTCCTTTTTTTACTTCCTGATGTTCGATAAAACGTATTTCCTTAATATATCCCGATACGCGTGCATTGATGGGGTTTATGAACACTTCTACCTGTGCGGCATTTGTGAAATCGTTTTTTCCAAGATGGAAATAATTTCTTACCAGCCAGAAAAATCCTCCGACTACGGCTACGAAAACCAGCATATTGATTATGGTAACTTTTAATCTCTGGTTGTTCTTTTTTTGCTTGATATTTTTTACATTTGGTGACATATCGCTATAGATTAAGTTTATATTGGATTTATTTATTATTTGAGAATTAAAGGGTTCCTGTAGATTTTAGCAGGTTATAATATTGGAACAGTGCATTAATGCTGGCATTGGCATATTGCAGTTCAGCATCTAACTTGGCATTACTGGCATCTGTCATTTCTGCCGTAATGGCTAATTGATTCAGGTATTTGGCCCTGACTATTTCATAATTTTCATTGGCTAGTTTTTTCGATTCACTCATCAGTAATACCTGTTGTTCAGCTTCCCGATATTTCAGAAATGCAGTGTTTACACCGATCTCAACATTCTGTCGAGTATATGCCAAAGCTTCCTGTGTAGCTCGTGCCTGCATCCTGCTCAGGTTGACCCGGCGTTTCGATTTGAACAGATTGTCGATGTTATAGGTGAAACTGATGCCTATCTGCCAACTATTGTTGTACAGATCCATAACAGGAGTACTGGTAGTTACCGGTCTTTGCATATTATATCCGCCAAAAGCGGATATGGCAGGAAACTGGTTTGCCTTTGTGATACTGATGTTCTTTTCGGCTATCTCAACATTTTTCCCTGCTGAGCGTAATGTAGGATGTTGTTCATGGGCCAGATCCATATAATGATCTTGTTGAATCGCTGCGGCTTTGGCCTCTGTGTCTTCTGTCGGGACAATCAGTATATCGCCGGGCAAACCAAGCGCATAGCTCAGTTGATTACTTAAAATTGCATGGTTGTTCTGCATAGTAAGTATGGCCTGGTCCAGGTTCTTTATCTGCAATTCCGCTCTGATTAACTCGTTACGGGTTACCATATCTTCTTTGTATGATTTTTTAATATTGTCATACAACTGTTCCGCAAGTATCTTATTTTGCTCAAGGATATGTGCCTGGTTGATGGTGGTATAAATGTCCAGATAGTTGGAAATAATAAGAAATTTGATATCCTGTTCGTTGACGATCATATCCAGTTCAGCCAGCTGTTGTTGAAGTTCTGCCATCTCGATTGACTTTTTGATAACACCGCCTTTATATAATAATTGAGATGCCTGTACTGCAAAACTGTTTCCAAAGTGGGGCATACTCACGGTTTGCAGTTTTGACCAGTCAGGATTTAAAAGCAAAGCATCTCCTAAATAAAAGGCGTTGGCGGAAAAAGTAACTGTCGGCAACTGTTGCGATTTCGACACTTTGACCTGTTGTTCGCTGGTTTCAACATTGACTTTCGCTATTTTCAACTGTTGATGATTCTGTAACCCCATTTCTACAGCTTCGCCAAGGGAAATCTTATAGGGTGTCAATCCCTGTGAAAAAGATGCGACTATAGAGCTTAGCAGGATAATTCCTGAAAAGAAACATTTTTTAATTGATGGCTTCATATTCTTTTTTTGATTAAATGATGAAGCAAAATTATGGGACAACTGAACGGTATTCGTAGGGCGCACGACCCAAATACAGTTTTTGTCTACCGAAATATCAAAGCAGTTGACTGAAGTTAAGGGATGAAATATACCCCCCAAGTCAGATAAAAACTTTTAGGATGTATTTAGTATCTAAAAGCCACGATATGCAAATGATAAATGAAATGTTAGATAAGGCTTTTTACGAAGTAAAAGATACAAAAGGATTCTGACCAGGATTGGCACTATCAGTTATAGATACCGAAAAAAATTAGAAGAGTACAAGATCAAAGTATGTTTCAAAAAGAGGAAAATGCTATGGAAAAAGACTATTCAAGATCATGAAACAGGAATTACTTTATGCTGAAAAGATTAATATAGCTGAATACCTTGTGAAGTCTTTAGATAGAAATATATCGACTACTTATATGGTAAAAGCCCGATACAACACCGGGCTTTTACTAAAGAAATATAATTTTTTTCTGTCCGGCTTTTGGAGCCACTTCATTTTTGGACAGTCTTTTTTAAAACTACATGAATAAAAAAGTAAGTGTAATTGCTAAGCCGCCATTTTTCATAGTAGTATCATCATCCAGATCCAGCAATCCAAAATTATAGCCTACACCCAATTGAAAGCTATTATATTGAAGACCAACACCTACGCCTAATCCAAAATCAAAGGCATTATCAAGATATAATTTATCGATATCATCTCCGTCACCAAATTTAATATCCATATCATTATCCCCAACTTTTACTTTTCCACCAAGTCCAAAACCTAAATAAGGACCTGCCTGGGCGAACAATTTCATAGAAGATCCCAGGCTAAATTTATACATGGCATTAATAGGTATCTGAATATAATTCAAATTGATTTTTGCATCATCACTACCCCCTAAATAATTATCTACCTTCCATCCTTGTTGGGCAAACATAACTCCAGCCTGCACGGCAAATGCCTCAATAAAGGAATAGTCTGCTACCAAACCCGCCTGAAATGCAGGTTTCATTTTGACATCTTCAACATCACTGCCATAAATATTCACTAAGTTGAACCCTGCTTTTGCGCCAAATGAGAATTGGGCCTGAGCATAACCGACTACCATAGTAGCCAACATAACGAGAGTAAAAATACGTCTTAACATAGTAATAAATTTAAATTAGTATTAAATGAGCATTTAAAATACAATAATACAGATTATTTTTTATTGATTACACGAATTTGTATAAAAAAAGTACAACAAGAAATCAAACTTATCGCCAATGTTTGCTATTGTCGTTTAGAATATCTGGATGGGTATCCGGGAATATCCCATATGGCTTGATATTTGAATATTAACATCAGATACTGTATCTTTCGGAAAATATGACGGATGAGATGTAAAGATAAAATTTTATGGGTGTGTTTGTTAGTCGCTGTGGTATCCGCATGCCGTTCAAAAAAGCCGGTTATATCAACAGGACATGAAGAAATAACAGGTTCTTCCTGTTATTCTATGGAGAGTATTACAGCCAGATGCAAATGGAATATTACGGATGGCAATAAATCCTATCAGGTATCGGGCAGGATCTATATCCTTCCGGACAGTGTCTGCTACTTTCGTGGAGAAAAGCTGGTGGAAATTTTTCGCGGGGTAGTATATAAGGATTCGTTCGCTGTAATTAGTATTCTGGAGCGTACCTGCTACAAAGGGAGCAATCAATACCTGAGCCGGATGGCCGGTTATCCTGTTACCCCCGAAATCATTTATATGTTATTTACAGGTGACCGGTGCGAAAAAATGTATGAAAACATCGGGTTTAAAGTTACTGCCGGAACAAACCATAAGATCGTCCTGCGCGGACAACACAACAACCATCTTGAAATCAAGCTGAATGAAGACAATCATGTGGTGGAACAGATCACTACCCGCAACCGTTCTGCATCTTCTTCCGGATTTACTGCAAAATACAGTGAATACCGGACCTATGATTCTTTTTTCCTACCTTCGGTCCTGGAAATTTCAGCCCCGGAAACACAAAAGCCTTTCAAAATAAGCAGTACTTTCCAGAGTGTTTTGTTCGATCAACCGCAACTGATCAATTTTAGGATCCCCAATAGCTATAAAGTAGTATTGCTCCGATAACTCACGGATTGATCATTTTTCGCTGAAAAGAACTTAATACGGCACGATGGTCCGAAGGATAGCCGCTAAATCCGATATCACTCAGGGATCCGGGTTCTCCGATCAAACATGAACTGACAGGTTTTACATTATCTCCCCAATAGAAAACAAAATCGATCCGGTCCAATACCTCCCGTTCCGATGGCAAAGTTGTCCAGGAATGCCCCGGCTTAAGGGTTTCATCCGGATATACGGCCCGGTAAGAATCGATCATTCCTGCCTGTTCACTGAAGGCTTTGGTTGCCGGCCATTCGACGGGCATTTTACATAATCCTGCATCTACTGCACGTGATGTCCAGTCGAGATAGGAAGGTTCGTTAAAGTCACCTGTCAGGAATATCGGGAAACCTTCTTTTTGCGCTTCCTTGATATCGGCAATAACAGCAGAAACTGTTTCACCGCGACTTTTCCATGCGGATTCCACTGCTTCTCCGGCCGAATCCAACAATGGAGCGCCGCAATATTCGATGCCGTTCAGCTGATAAGGTTCATAGGGACAATACTGAAGGTGGACATTAAACATCCAGACAAAACGTTTATCATTGAGTCTCAACTTCACTCCTTTTCCCGATGATGATGTATCAACAATGGCAAAAGGGCTGATAATGGTGGTACTGTTACCGTTTGCGTAAGCATACCATCCCAGGCTATCTGCAATCTGCACGGCAATATTTTTTCCTCTACGGGTCGCCTCCTGTATTCCGATGATCTGGGCACGGCTTTTAATGATTACATCAGCAGTGGCCGCAACGGATCGACCACCTCCTACCCAGATGTTGAAACTCATGATACGAAGATTCTTTGGTGGTTTTTCTTCACGACAACCTGCCAGGCAGGTGATGGTTAATAATACCAATAAAATATGCTTCATTATCTTTTCTTTTAATGGGTGATCTGATCCATTCCTGCGATATTATTCAATAATGCATATACGGCCAGTCCTGACAAGGAACGGATTCCGGTTTTGTCAATTATATTTTTGCGATGGGCAATCACCGTATGTGTGCTGATAACAAGCCTTTCGGCAACTTCTTTATTGGAAAGTCCCTGTAACAATAAAATCAGGACGTCTTTTTCACGTGCCGTTAAATTTTCATCTTTAGTCCCCTTTTCATGATGTTGTTGAAGGTTACGAAATTTATTGACTATAACATCCTCCGTATCAGTAATATAAATAACATCATCAAAATGTGCGATGGCGTCCCTGTCACAATATTGATATACCATTCCGACAGTAATCATATTGCCGGTTTTATGTCTTTTTACTTCATTTTTGTTCCAAAGATCAGGATTAATAATGACCAGGTCCGGTGCGGAATCCTTAAATGCCATTTTCCAATCATTCATATTCTCTAAGCTGGCAATGCGTTGGCATATATCACGCTCACGCAACAAAGAAGCAATTCCTTCCCTGATAATGTGCGATTTGTCAACAATGGCAATAAGTTTGAACATAGGTTTCGGATTATTTTCCACGCCGTTCTTTTCTTTCCATTTTCTTTACAGATGGGGCCAAAACCCTGTCTTCCAGATTTGTGTGATAATAAAGTTGCTTTTCAAAATCGAATAAATTCCGGATAATCTTTATATGGTATTCCGATGCTTCTTCCGGAATATACTTGATCAGGATATTTTTCAATTCATATAATTTTTGCTCTATATCCGTATGGTTCCTTTCGAAATCGTGGATCACAAAGCCATTGGTTTGCTGGTCATTCAGAATGGCATTAATATATGGAAATACGGTTTCGTCTTCATATTCAAAATGCTCATATACCTCGTGAATATACCCATCAAAAAATGAGACCAGTATTTTCCCATGTTCAGAAGGAATTTCCTCGGCGAAAGAAGCAATCAGGTTTTTCAGTTCCGGAATCTGGTCCCGCTTGAATCCGTCATGTGAGTTTTTCAGGAAAACGAGAAGATCTGCTAAAGCCTCTTTTTTGATGGTTTTTCCAGGATCCAAATGATTACAATAGGTATATATGATCACCATAAAGGCCTCGAGATTGATCCGGTAATATTCCGCCACTTCTTTAACAGAACGGTCGCCAAAACCCAATTTGATATTCAGGTGAGCCAGTGCATCAATCAAACCTGGATATTCGAGGATCAATTCTGCCAGCTTGGTATCGGGTCCGATAATTAGTTCAATCTTATACATAGAATTTATTTTACAGTACCGATCGGTCTCCTGTTTTTTCCGGGATTTCCGGTAAGGTCATCCCCTAAATCCATACGAGCCTCTTCTACTATTTTCATCAATTCGGCAACAACTTCCGGATATTGTGCCTGTACATCATAACGTTCTCCCGGATCACGCCGCATGTTATACAGAGCCATATCGACGGGATGGTTTTCAATGGCTTTTCCGGGTTTCCCGTCATCGCCAGGCAAAAATCCTTCATAAGTACGTCCTGTATGGGGCAGTAACAACTTGAACTGATCGTTACGTACCGCTTCCAGATTATTCTTCCGGTAATAAAACAAAAAATATTTTCGTGGCTTTGCATGGAAATTTCCTTCCATGAGGCTTCTGATGCTGACACCATCAATCTTATTTGCGGGCAAAGGAGACTCGCTAATATCAGCAAGTGTCGGCAACAGGTCTATGGATGATGCCAACTGGTTATTGATGGTTCCGGCAGGTATTTTTCCCGGCCAACGCATGATGCAGGGAACCCGTTGTCCCCCTTCGAAAGTGGTTCCTTTCCCTTCGCGCAATCCACCTGTTGATCCTGCATGATTACCGTAATTGATCCAGGGTCCGTTATCGGAAGTAAAAATGACCAGGGTCTTTTTATCAAGTCCGTTTTCTTTAAGTGTTTTAAGTATTTCTCCGACACTCCAGTCTATCTCCATCATAACGTCACCATACAAGCCTTGTTCGCTCTTACCTTTGAATTTATCGGATACGTAAAGCGGCACATGGGGCATGGAATGGGCCAGATAAATAAAAAAAGGCCTTTTTTTATTGACTTTAATAAACCGGACTGCCCGTTCGGTATATTGGGTGGTCAATTGTTCCTGATCAGCAGGCATCACATTAGGATTAATCACCTTTTCGCCTTCTATCAAAGGCAATTCCGGGAATTTCGCCGTAGGATGATAGGGCCACATGTCGTTGGAGTAAGGCAATCCGAAATACTCATCAAATCCATGTCTTAACGGCAGGAATTCGGGAAGGTGCCCTAAATGCCATTTTCCAATGGCACTACACACATAATCCTTTTTTTTCAGCACTTCTGCAATGGTCTCTTCATCCGGATGGATCCCTTTTTTATCAGAAGGATTCAAAGCTCCTGCAAACCCGATCCGGTTCGGATAGCACCCGGTCAGAAGACCTGCGCGGGACGCACTGCTCACTGCCTGTGCGCTATAGAAATTGGTAAACCTCATTCCTTCGGCACATAACCGGTCGATATGAGGAGTGTAATAACCACTGGCTCCTGTTACGGTGAGATCTCCATAACCCATATCATCCAGGTGGATCACCACAAAATTAACCGGCTCTTTCGATTGTACAGGGATAGTAGACAATCCGGCACAAATCATGAACATCGCTTTGGCAGGCTGAACTTTTTTCATATCCCTAAGAAATAAGAAAACAGTTTATCTTGATATGTGTACAGTCAATTACCATTCATTATTTACAGATCCGTAAATTTTCATCTGGTTGGACAGGATTTTAGTGAATCCTATGACATCATCACCGGTAAAGGCGGTATTTTCTTCACCATATTTAGCAAAGGTAGCATTCATCAGGTCATGTTCCGAAGAAATACCTAATGTTTCAAAACGATAAGGCTGAAGCAATAATTTTACATTCCCGCTTACATATTTTTGACTGTCATCCATAAATTTTTCAATGTTACGCATGACAGGTTCCAGATATTGTCCTTCGTGCAATAGCAGCCCATACCAGTTAGCCAGTTGTTCTTTCCAATATTGTTGCCATTTTGTGAGAACATGTTTTTCGAGAAGATGATGCGATTTAATCAGAATGAGCGGTGCGGCAGCTTCAAAGCCGACACGTCCTTTTATCCCGATAATGGTATCACCTACATGTGTATCACGTCCGATGGCATATCCTGATGCAATCTCTTCGATTTTACGAATGGCGTCGACAGGTGTCATTTTTTCCCCGTTGACACTTTCCGGTTCACCTTTCAAAAAGCCAATTTCCAAAAATTCCTGCCCGTCTTTTTTTAACTGGCTGGGATATGCGTCATTAGGTAACCATGTTTCAGAAGAAAGAGTTTCCCTTCCACCGACACTGGTTCCCCACAGGCCTTTATTGATGGAATAGGTTTTCTTTTCCCAATTATCCTCTACACCCTTGCTCTTTAAATATTCGATCTCCTCTTCCCTCGATAATTTCATATCACGGATAGGAGTGATGATCTTTACGTTGGGCATCATGATCTGAAATATCAGGTCAAAACGTACCTGGTCATTGCCGGCACCGGTGCTACCATGTGCAATACTTTCCACTCCCATTTTCTTGGCATATTCAACAATAGCTATGGCCTGGAACGCACGTTCCGAACTTACAGAAAGGGGATAAGTATTGTTCTTCAGAATATTCCCGAAAATCATATATTTAATACATTTATCGTAATATTCCTGTGTCACATCAATCGTTTCATGATGGCGTACCCCCAGATTGTATGCTTTACGCTCGATTTCAGAAAGTTCAGCAGCATTGAATCCTCCCGTATTAACAATTACCGAATATACCTCAAATCCTTTTTCATCACTCAAATATTTGGCACAATAAGAGGTGTCCAATCCGCCACTAAAAGCCAAAACCACTTTTTCTTTTGTCATTTTTTCTTAATTAAATTTTTGGACTATGTCATTTCTCGATTTACCTGAGAAAACGACTTCAAAAATAGCTATTTTTTTGCACTGTTTTCAAAAAGACACAATAATCCGATCCTGAAAATGATGCATGCTATGATATCAAATTATACTTTTTGCTATATTTGTGGAATATAGTAAAAGGTATTCTTTTCATTCACGGAAACAAAGTTATTTGTGTCATAAAATTAAGTTCACATGAAAGTAGCATATATTATCATCGGAGGTTTGTTTGTACTACTAGGATTAGTCATGATTTTCACACCCGAGGGTTTTGTTTCAGCCTTTGTAGTTTGTCTTGGGCTAATGGCCATTTTTAATGGAGTAATCAATCTGGTTTCTGTCCGGAATATGCTGGACGATGCTGATTTCAAGCGTGCCTTTACCTTACGGGCCGTTTTTAATATTGTGATCGGTTTGTTGGCCGTAATAGTGCCAATTGCAGTTGCCAGTGTCGCCTGGACTGTAATCGTATACATTCTGGCCGCCCAACTACTCATCTCCTCTTTTATCGAACTATATGGTATATGGAAAATGAGTAAGTCGGGCATCCCTTACGGAATGTACCTCTTTGAAGTCTTTATTTCTATTTTTCTGGCAATAGTGTTGTTTGCCATTCCTGCTACCGTAGGAATCACACTTATCCGGCTGATAGGAGTCCTGATTGTATTCTTCGGTATTGGCTGGGTGATCTGGAACCTGAGAAGTGAAAATAAAAAAAATGAGATCACTCCCTGATTTCGACACAATAGCCTGATTTTTAATATAGAATCAGCGATCTTCCAACATTCCCGATAATTTTTTCCGGGTAAAAAAGATCCGGCTTTTTACCGTCCCTATTTTTAACCCCAACATATCGGAAATTTCCTTGTATTTATATCCCTGGGTGTATAGCCTGAAAGGAACTTTATACTCATTACTCAGTGCTTCTATAGCTCTGTTGATCTCTTTTTCCTGAAATACGGATTCAGGGGAAATATTGGATGAATCCCTATCCTGATTCAGAAAAAATAAATCTTTTGTGTTATCAAAAATTACTTTTTGCTGGGATGCCTTACGATAACTATTGATAAATGTATTTTTCATGATCGTATAGGTCCATGCCATCAGATTGGTCTCATTGGCAAATTGCTCCTTACAGGAAAGTGCTTTCAGGTATGTTTCCTGTAACAGGTCTTTTGCATTATCTTTATCAGCCGTTAAGCGAACGGCAAAGCGGGATAATCTGTCCCCGAATTCCAATAATTGGTGATTAAATTCCGATGTTGTCATGTTTATTCTATTTAGTTTCTATTTTTTATTAATATTTAAAACAGGCCTAAAGTGTAAAAAAATCACTTCACCTCCGGTTTTGATTTCAGGTTTTCTTAACTTTTTCATTTTACCACAAACCGTTTATAATTAAACAGTGTAAATGTATGGTAAGATATATTGAAATATGTAGTAATATCGGCTTTTTCAAGATTTTGTTTCATGTTTTTATTCTAAAAAAAGAACAAATAGTATTTTTTTTTGTAAAAAAAGACGTAATAAAATGCCGGATTTGCATTTTTTTCTGAATTTGATCTTATTTTTGCTTTTATTTCTAAACAATAAATATATGAATGGATGAATGTCAAGGAAGAACAATCGCTTTATGAGAATTTCCTGAAGACCGTTAAGGAAAAGGTCCCTAATAAAACCGTACTTGTAAAAAGGATAACGGAACTGTTGAATATAGATAAGGATCTTGTTTATAGGAGATTGCGCGGGGATGTTCCTTTCTCATTTCCGGAGATAGCATTGATCTCAAAAAGTCTGAATATATCATTGGATAATATGGTCGGCATTGAATCCGAGACGAGTAGGCCTATCCAGTTGAAATTGATAGATTATGTCCATCCAACAGAAAAGGACTATAACATGTTGGAAGAATATAATGAAGTTGTCCGGTCAGCCAAAGATATTCCCAATACTGAATTGGGCGAATCTTCGAATACCCTGCCTCTGTCATTTTATTTGAAATATACCTACCTAAGCCGGTTTTATTTGTTTAAGTGGAACTTTCAATATCATATCCCACAACAAAAAAAATTTCATGAATTAACTGTTCCGGAGAGGCTTAATGACGTCTTTCAGAAGTACACTATTTATATGGAATATTTTTCCATCTCTTATTATTTATGGGATCCATGGATTTTTAAGTACCTGGTCAATGATATCCGGTATTTTTTCGATATCGGATTGATTAAAAAAGAAGATATAAATCTGATTGCTAATGACTTATTGCAATTATTGGGTTTTGTAGAAGATCTTTGCCGGACAGGATGTTACAAGACGGGAAATAAAGTTTATTTATTCATCTCTGATATAAACCTGAACACATTTCATAGCTATCTGGATGTTAGTTATGCTAAAATTAGTCTTTTTTCATCTTTCTTCAATAATACATCCTCCTCTGTCGACGAAAGAATCTTTTTCAAAACGAAAAATTGGATTCAATCCTTGTTGAGGACTTCCACCATGATCACCCTCAGCAATGAAAAACAAAGGATCGCATTTTTTTATAAGCAACGGGAAATTATCAGTCAATTATTGGATAAAACAGAAGCATAAAGGAGAATATGATGTATGCATCCGGTTTTTTCTGATATCCTTGGCTAAAGTTATGGTTATGATTCATTCTGATCAGTTAATTTAATATTCATATTTTCAGCACGTGTACGCCATTTTTCTTTGGCCAGTTCCTGCATATCCGCCTGGCTGTCGAGTTCATCCACGATTTCAAAGCCAAAAATAGTCTCAATAATATCCTCCAGGGTAACAATTCCATCCAGTCCGCCATACTCATCGACAAGAACAGCTATCTGCTCTTTTTTCTCAAGCATGATATCGAATAATTTCGGGACAGTGATCTTTTCGTAACAAATGACTACAGGACGTTTTATATCATTTACCGACAGATTACCCTTCCCCTTATTCAAATGATCGGTAACATCATATTTTAACACATATCCGGTAACATTATCCATTGATTTATTGAACACAGGAAATCTTGAATGTCGAATCACATCGGTATCGGAAAAAAAGTCAGAAAGTTTTGTATTACCTTCAACAGCAACCACCACTGTACGGGGTGTCATGATCTCATTGGCTTTAACAGAACGGGAACGTATCAGATTTTTGATCGTCTGACTCTCCGTTTCTGCAAAAATACCTTCTTCAAAACCGATCTCAGTAAGCGCGGCTATCTCTTCACGGCTCACCTTCTCCTGATTCTTTCCCCCCGAAATGATCTTGGTAATCCCTTTTGATATCCAGACCACCGGATACATGATATAGATCATTACATTTAAAACCTGCGCCACAGGCAAAGCAAGATTCCGCCAATACCGGGCTCCAATGCTTTTAGGAAGAATTTCGGAAAGAAGCAATATCAAAATAGTAAGGATTGCGGAAACGACACCAAAATATTTTTCACCGAACAGAGCCGTGGCCTGTGCACCCACTCCCGCAGCTCCTACAGTATGCGCTATTGTATTGAGTGACAATATGGAAGACAATGGCCTGTCAACATCTTCCTTGAATCGCTTTAACCGTTTGACACTCGATTTGGATTCGTCCAGGGTCTTCACATAAGATAATGATACGGAAAGAAGAACTGCTTCAGCAATGGAGCAAAGAAAGGACACTGCTAAAGCCAATATAAGGTATAAAAAAAGAAGTCCCATGAATCGTCAATTTATGTGGTCAGGCAAATATACATTACTTGTTTCAATTCACCCTTTATTCATATTATTACGAACAATTAATGAGATATATCTATCCGTTGGCAATAAAGACTTCAATATCTTACAAATGTCTGAACCAGCCTATTTTCTTATGATTTTACAAACAAAGCCACCACCCGGTTTCATGTTTATGTCCATTTTTTTGCTGGCCGGCAAATTAAAAACCTCGTGTTTAAAGTCACGTGCGGCACGGTCGGCATTGATCCCGTCCCTGAACAATTCTACCTGATAATTCCCATCTCCGATAAAAGACAAATCAACCGTAACATTTCTTTCATTCCAGTCGGTAAGTCCCCCTACATACCAGGTTCCGTCTTTTTCGCGGGCAATAGTGATAAACTCGCCTATCTTTCCATCAATAGAAACGGTTTTGTCCCACACGGTAGGTACTTCAGCAATGAATTTAGTGCATTCCTGTTCCCGATCATAGTTAGACGGGTTGTCACAAAGCATGTTAAGGGGTGATTCGAAAACGATATATTCTGCTAACTGGCGGCAACGGGTGCCCTGGCTCATGGCTTCGCTGTTCACCGGACGGTAGTTCCTCCGGATGGCATTGCGCATAGCGCCTTGTGTATAATCAATGGGGCCGGCCAGCATACGAATGAACGGCATAGTGACGTCGTAAGTAACCATATCGACATCGGTACCTGACCATTTAAGTTGTTCCAATCCGAATACACCTTCAAAATTGATCACATTAGGATAGGTCCTGTTTAGCCCGGTAGGCTTATAGGCTCCATGGAAGTCGACCATAAGCTTATATTTGGCTGCCGTAGCCGCACATTTGTAAAAAAAGTCAACCATATACTGATCGTCACGGTCCATGAAATCAACCTTAAATCCTTTGACGCCCATTTCCGAATAATGACGGCACACATTTTCCATATCCCTGTCAACAGCCCAATAGCCTGCCCAAAGAATAATCCCTACATTTTTTTGCCGGCCGTAATCGATCAGCATTTTTACATCAATTTCAGGGATCACTTTTAGTAAATCGGCTTGCTTATTTACAGCCCATCCCTCGTCCAAAATAACATATTCAATACCATGTTTAGATGCAAAATCAATATAATATTTATAGGTTTCGTTATTGATCCCTGCCCTGAAATCAACGCCGTAAAGGTTCCAGTCATTCCACCAGTCCCAGGCTACCTTCCCGGGTTTTACCCAGGAAAAATCATCCCCGCGGGAAGGTGATGCCAATGAATATACCAGATCATTATCCAGTAATTCCTTATCCTGAACGGAAACGGCCAGAACACGCCACGGGAAGTTACGTCCACCTGTCGATCTGGCTATATAATTTTCACGCTCGTCCACCAGTTGTTGCAACATATTATGCCCTCCCTGAGTTGTCTTTTTAGGATAGGCAGCAAAAACACCTTGTAAAGACGGGCCTTCCTTTTTATTGAGCAGATAAAGACCGGGATAATTTTCCAGGTCTGCCTCTGTAAAACAAAGCTTTTTCCCATCATTCAGTTCAACGACAACAGGTAAAAACATTAATTGTTTATTACTTAACTTACTTAAGGATGCATGTGTATAAGTATTTTCAAAAGAATTGAAGAATTGCTGCTCTATGGTCTTATTTTGCGAACCTTTCACATAGGGAACAATTGCCTGATGATCCCGGCTGAAATTAAGGTCAACCTGTTCATTTTCGACAAAAATCTCTTTTTTCTCCGTTGTCACAAAACGATAAGCTACCCCCTGGTTATAGGCCCGAAATACCAGGCCGTAATTATCCGAAAAGGTGAGAATCAGTTCATTGTATGCTTCATTTATTTCACTCTTCCTGTAAAGCGGTGTCGCTATCTTCTGATGAACGCTTTGTGTTTTCTTTTTCCGGAGTTTTGGTTGAACACCCCAGGTTTTCCCATTTTGTAAAGTCATTGAAATAGGAGAAGGAGCGATTACTTCGGTTTGTTCATGCATTACAGAGTAACTGATTTGCCGATCAAGATCAACCGTAATGACGATCTTTTCATCCGGGGATTTCAGTATTTGTTTTTGCGTATACGCCATGGTTGATATCACACAGAAACAAAATAACATAGTTGTTTTTATTTTCATCACGATTAGTTTTTATGATTGAATGAAGTATAAAGTTCTTTTAATATTTCTTTCTTCCTCCTGTCTCCTTCAACGGTTTTTCCACTCAATGACTTCCATAAAGCGACCGTTTCAGCATCTATCGTACTTTCCAGATTAGCATTCCAATCCGGCAGGTAACCGCGCAAGCCCATGAATTGTACCATTTCAAAATCAGGACTGTCTACTGTAATATCACGGTAATAGATCAATGTTGCTTTTTGCCTGATCAGCTTATCCTGTAATTGATCCATGCTGATGTTCTTCATCTTGGTGCCTTCTTCGATACTGATCGATGCGGCAATTCCTGCAGCCTGTCCTAAAGCCATCCAGCAAGGTTCCATCCGGAGCGTTGAAAAGCCGATATGGCTGCCTGAAACCGGTACAGGGATCAGGAGATTGTCTACGTCTTTGGGTATAATTACTCCCAAAGGAACAGTATAAACTGCTGAAGGGTAGCTAAGAAATCCATCTAAATGTATTTTCCCAGGCTCACGTTTACGTACAGCATGAGAGTCAAGGGCATAATGACTCGCTGTAATACTATTCTTATGAAGCGGGGGACGTTTTCCGGGAGCTACAGGTATAGCATCGTTTGCGGTAAAGAAATACTCACCTTCAAAACGCCGTCCTTCACGCACATAAACCTGACGGGGAAAATTTTCATTATCCGTATATTCATCCTTTGCAAATCCCCATTCAAGACAGGCTTTCCTGAAATGTTTGGGTAATGAAGGATCATTTTGTGCAAACCAGATCAATCCAAGGGTATAGTTCTTTAAACGTTCGGCATACTGGTCGCGCCAATCCCATCCTGAAGTAGGCCATGGCCAGTTTTCTTCGGGTAAGTCCGTAGAAATAAAAGCCATATGTTGGTTGTTCGCATCAGTTTTAGCATTCGGCAAGGCCACCATATTGGTAATTTTTGCAATACCCCAACGATCTCCGGGTATTTTTGTAGGATTGCCCTTTTCTATGTGCTTCCTGTTCTCTTCCATCATTTCAGGAGTTACCTTGAGCATTTCCACTCCTGTATTATTTCCGGTCCAGACATCTTCAATCAAGGAAACATACTCTTCGCGGTTATAGTTTTCCGGCTTCCTGACCGGAACGCGATTGTCGGGTTTGTTGGTCAGACACAGGCGGTAATTATAGGCCTGTACCGCATTATCACCCTGGAAAGTACTACAGTCTTGTTCCTTTCCTCCCCAGTATTTATAAACCTGCCCGGCACCCGGCTCATTGAATTCATCTTTTCCTTCCCGGCCTAAACGGAACGGAACTTTGGCGGCTGCTCCCAGATCGCCTTCATAAGTGGCATCCACAAATACTTTCCCCGTATAGGTTTCCATTTGTTTGGTTTCCCTATTGAATATACTTACAGATGTGATCACATCATTATGAATAGTCACATTACGGGGTTCGGCATCAAATTGGCGCATTTTTAAAACGGTGATCTTGTTTACTTGCTCAGCTATCATCTGGGTAAACACCTGCTCGGCTATTGACGGTTCAAAGTGGTAACCGTTACTGCATATTTTTACCTGCTCGGAATCTTCTCCGTATGTTTTCTTGTAATGGTCCAGATTACGGTCAACGAACTCTTTAAACAATCCTGTTGTTGCTTTCTTTGTCGCAATATCTGTTGCACCAAGGCCATTGGCAGGCAATCCGCCTATATGTTGGGTCCGCTCGAGAATAACAGATGTTTTTCCTTCCCTGGCAGCACTGATCGCCGTCATAATTCCGCCCGGAGTACCCCCCACGATCACAATATCATAATTCCCCTGAGCAAAACCGGTCAGTGAGATAAAAATGAAAAAATATAAGAAAATTTGTCTCATAAAATAGATTTTATCAATTCTTATCCAAACTTACTCTATCCGATCAACAGATAAAATAATTGAATTTTCACAAAGATAATGTATATTGGCTGTTTTACAATGCGCCCAATAAATGTTTTGCATTTTCAATAGCTGCTTCCGTGACTTTTTCACCACTAAGCATTTTTGCAATTTCTGTCACCCGTTCCTCAAATGATAACTCTTGTACTTTGGTTTGGGTAACGGAACCCTGATCTTCCTTGAAAACTTTGTAATGGTGGCTTCCCTTTGCGGCAACCTGTGGAAGATGTGTTATATTAATGATTTGCGCATATTGGGACATTTGTTCGAGAATATTGCCCATTTTCTCTGCGATTTTTCCGGATACGCCACTATCGATCTCATCAAATATAAGTGTCGGGAGAAGTATTTTTTCAGCAATGGCAGCTTTGATGCTTAACATGAGCCGGGATACTTCCCCTCCGGAAGCCACCTTCCCTAATTCCTGCAGATTCTGCTGTTTATTGGCTGAAAACAGAAACCTGATGATATCCGTCCCTGAAGGAGTAAACTGCTCAGATGGAAGCAGTTCAACTTTAAATAGAGCATTTGGGATCCCCAACTGAATCAATAAAGTGTGTATATGTTCTTCTATCGCAGGAATTGATTTCCGGCGTTTTTCGGATACACTCCCGGCCAATAACGTGAGCTGCTCCTCATATCGGTTGATTTGTTTTTCAATCTCTTCTATCTGGATGTCAGAATGATTGATTACCTGTATCTTTGTATCAAGTTCTTCCCTGATAGCGATCAATTCTTTTACAGAGGTTACCTTGTGTTTTTGTTGAAGTGCATACAACAAGTCCAACCGGGCGTTCACCTCCTCGAGCCGGGCAGGGTCATGTTCTGTTGCTTCTGCAATTCGTTCTGTTTCAATAGCGATATCTTTTAATTCGATCAACGAAGATTCGATTCGTTGAAGAAAATTTACTGCAGGGGAACAGACACTTTGCAGACGGGTCAAAGTGGATGTCGCCGACTTTAATAACTGTGTTACAGATATCTCATCGGCTTCTAAAAGAGCAGCTACCTGCGATAATCCCGATTTTATTTCTTCGGCATGGGTGAGTATTTTCAGTTCTTCCTCCAAAGTTTCTTGCTCCCCGTCCTGAAGTTTAGCCGCATACAGTTCTTCAAAACGAAAGCGATGATAATCCAGTTCCGATTTAGACTGTTTCGCTGCATTCCTCAGCTGATCCAGTTCGGAAAGTAACTTTTTATAGTGTGAAAACACACGGTTGTATTCATACAAAGTGTCTAACTGCTGCGCATAAGTATCCAGTATTTGTAACTGGAAATTAGCTGATTCGAGATAAATGTTCTGGTGTTGGGAATGGATATCGATCAACTCAGCCCCCAACTCCTTTAAGATGGATAAATTTACCGGAGAATCATTGACAAATGCACGGGATTTTCCGTCTGACGTAATTTCCCGCCTTATCACTGTTTCCGGATCATAATCCAGGTCATGTTTTTCAAACCAATTTTTCCACTGGGTTTCACGGATATTGAATTTTCCTTCAACAATGCATTTCCTGGTGGTATCCAGTAAGGTGCTGGTATCGGCACGTTGTCCTGTAAGCAAGCCAAGGGCACCGAGCAGAATAGATTTTCCGGCCCCCGTTTCACCGGTAATGATAGACAGGCCATGATGGAAATCAATTTCCAGATGCTGGATCAAAACATAATTGCTGATGGATAGATGAGAAAACATATTTTTAACTTTTACCAAACTCCATTAAATAGGCCTTAATAAAATCATCAATATCGCCATCCATTACGGCTTGTACATTCGATGTCTGGTGATTGGTCCGATGGTCTTTTACTCTCCGGTCATCAAATACATAACTTCTGATCTGTGAGCCCCATTCAATCTTTTTCTTTCCGGCTTCAATCTTTGCTGTTTCCTGACGGCGTTTTTCCAGTTCTATTTCATATAACTGGGATTTCAGCAAACGTAAAGCATTATCTTTATTTCCAAACTGTGAACGACTTTCCGTATTTTCGATAACGATTTCTTCCATTTTACCGGTTGTTTCGTCCTTGTACTTATAATGCAAACGAACACCGGTTTCCACTTTGTTCACATTCTGTCCACCTGCTCCGCTCGACCGGAAGGTATCCCAACTTAAATTGGCAGGGTTTATTTCAATTTCAATAGTGTCATCTACCAACGGAACGACAAATACCGAAGAAAAAGAAGTCATACGTTTTCCCTGTGCATTAAACGGTGATACCCTCACCAACCGGTGAACTCCATTTTCACTCTTCAGAAATCCATAAGCCATCTCACCCTCGATCTGCATGGTTACGGTCTTGATCCCGGCTTCATCTCCGGCCTGAAAATTGGTCACTTCCAATTTAAACCCCTGCCGTTCACACCATCGTTTATACATCCTCAACAGCATTTCCGCCCAATCCTGGGCCTCGGTACCACCTGCTCCGGCAACAATTTTAATCACAGCACCCAGTTTATCTTCTTCATGCGAAAGCATGTTCCTCAATTCCAAAGCTTCGAACATATCCAATGCCTGTTGATATGCTTTGTCTACATCCTCCTCGCTGATGGCATCTTCCTTATAAAAATCAAAAGCCAGCTGCAATTCTTCACAAGCCGTTTTTATCTCCTGGTAGCTTTCGATCCATTTTTTCAGATCCTTCACTTTCCGCATCTGTGCTTCTGCAGATTTAGCATCGGTCCAGAAATCAGGGGCCTGGGTTTTTTCTTCCTCTTCTTCTATTTGGATTTCTTTGTTTTCGATGTCAAAGATACCTCCTCAGCGCATCCTCGCGCTCCAACAACTCTTTTAGCTGTTCAATAGTAATCATGGTTTTTTGTTTTTGTTTTGAATGGCAAAGGTAAAAAAATCCCCGAATCACACTCAAAATACAGAATAAAACTATTAGCTTTGTAATATGCATGTATTGATCATATTTTTCACATATGATGCTTGATAACAATCTAAGAAACAGAATTATAGAAGGGGACAGGGAGGCATTTGATGTGCTTTTCCGGATGTTCTATTCCCGTTTGTTAGGTTTTGCCCATTCATATGTCAGGGATCATTTTGTAGCCGAAAATATTGTTCAGGATGCCTTTCTTTTGTTGTGGGATCGTCATAAGACATTACGTATGGACAGCAATATTCCAGCCTGGTTGCTTACCGTAGTGAAAAACAATATGATCAATTACATCAACCGGCAAAAGAAACAAATGATGGTAGAAAATATTTATGCCTCACATGCCGTACGTGAACTAGACCTTCGGATTTCTTCATTAAAGGTATGTGATCCTGAGAATATGTTTAGCGACGAAGTAGAAAAAATTATCCGGGAAACGATCGCATCACTTCCTGAACAAGCCCAAAAAGTAGTGACTATGAGCCGGCTGGAAGATTTGAGTAATAAAGAAATTGCTGAAGAATTGGGAATAACCATAAAAGGGGTAGAGTACCACATTACCAGGTCATTAAAGATATTGCGCAACAAACTGAAAGATTATTTACTGTTTTTTTTCTTTTTTTTTTAAATATTCACTGGGGTTCTGAGCTCCTTATTTGTTTTTATTAAACGTGTAAAATCATATTGTGGAACAGGATACTTTTATAAAATATTTTTCCGGAACCATTTCCCCACAGGAAGAAGTTGAATTGTTGGAGTGGATCGATGAAAGCGAAGAGAACAGGAAGGAATATCTGGAACAACGCCAGGTATGGGATATGTATATACTTCATCAAAAGCCGGAAGATATGGCCATGAACTTTGATCAACTGATTGAAAAGCGCCGTCCCAACCCAGAGAATAAGCATCCTAAACCACCGGTAAAAGGAAAGATCCGGTTGCGTGAATTCATCAAAATTGCTGCCATATTTTTAATCGCATTCGGAGTAGGAAAATTTTTTGTTCCATCTAATAACGAGGTACAATACCACACGATTGAAGTTCCTCCCGGACAGAGGGTAAAACTGACCTTATCCGACGGTTCGCAGGTCTGGTTAAATGCACAGACCAAATTTACCTATCCTGCTACATTCAATGAGGAAAAGCGTGTCGTTATGCTGGATGGCGAAGGGCTTTTTGATGTGGTCCATGATAAAAAGAAGTCGTTCATAGTACAAACGCTACAGCATGAAATAAAAGTATTAGGCACTTCCTTTAATGTATATGCATATAGTAATAATCCATTTTTCGGGACAACATTGATTGGCGGATCAGTGCAGGTTACCGACCAGCAGAACCCGGGCAACATATACCAACTAAGCCCGGGAGAACAATTGTTTTATAATGATTTTTCAAAAAAACTGGAAATCAAAAAAGTAGAAACCAGTGAATATACGTCATGGAAAGATGGGATACATTATTTCAATGATATTTCCTTTGCAGAAATGACTGAACGACTGAGTCATTTTTACAATACCAAAATCATCATCAATGATTCTTCTGTCCTGAACTATCATTGTACAGGTAAATTCCGCCAGAAAGAAAGTATTACGGAGATTATGGATGTGGTAAAAAGCGATATCCCTTTTACCTATATATACGACAAGGAAAACAATGAATTGAGAATTGAAAAAAAATAAATCCTTTAGAATAAGAGACCGGAAAGTACGGCAATACTTTCCGGTCAGGCAAGTTTAACTATTAAAAGTGTTAATCCTTATCAACAAAGATAGGAAAAAATTGTTAAGGATCGAAATGGTGTATAT